>JAJZHS010000124.1 GCA_021798395.1 Pseudomonadota bacterium | reverse complement strand
CATCGACGACGAGCGCGCCAGCATCGAGGCGATCCGCCGGCGCCACGCGCGCAGCCGCGCCGGCGACGTCTGGCGGGTGCACGTGATGCGCGACGCGCGGCTGCTGCAACTGCACGCCGCGCTCGGCGCGGCACCGCCCGGCCCGCTGCAGCTCGATGCGATGCCGCGGGCGGGAGCGCAGGCGCTGCGCCGGCGCCGCGCCTGGCTGGACGGCTGACGCCGTCACCACCGACAATCCGACCGAGACCGAGGAGACCGCATGACCCCCGAAAACCTGCTGCTCGAAACCGACGGCGCGGTGGCGCTGATCCGCCTGCACCGGCCCAAGCAACTCAATGCGCTGAACGACGCGCTGATGGACGAACTCGGCGCGGCGCTGGCCGCGTACGACGCCGACGACGCGATCGGCTGCATCGTGCTCACCGGAAGCGCCAAGGCCTTCGCCGCCGGCGCCGACATCGCGGCCATGGCACCGAAGACCTTCGAGCAGGTCTACCGAGAAGATTTCATTTCGCGCAACTGGGAGCAGATCCTGCGCGTGCGCAAGCCGGTGATCGCAGCGGTCGGCGGCTACGCGCTCGGCGGCGGCTGCGAGCTGGCGATGATGTGCGACTTCATCATCGCGGCCGACGATGCGCGCTTCGGCCAGCCCGAAATCAAGATCGGAATCATCCCCGGCGCAGGCGGAACGCAGCGGTTGCCGCGCGCGGTCGGCAAATCCAAGGCCATGGACATGGTGCTGAGCGCGCGCATGATGGACGCGCAGGAGGCCGAGCGCGCCGGGCTGGTGTCGCGGATCGTTCCGGCGGCGCAGCTGCTCGAAGTGGCCATGGACACCGCGCGCACCATCGCCGCGTTTCCGCGCCAGAGCGTGATGATGGCCAAGGAGTGCGTCAACCGCGCCTACAGCGCGCCGCTGGGCGACGGACTGCTGTTCGAACGCCGCGCGTTCCACAGCCTGTTCGCGACCCACGATCAGAAGGAAGGCATGGACGCGTTCCTGGCCAAGCGCGCGCCGCGATTCGAAAACCGCTGAACCTTGCCAACGCTGGCCGGCTTGCCTAGAATGGCCGGTCTTTGGCGCTTTAGCTCAGTCGGTTAGAGCGACGGAATCATAATCCGCAGGTCCGGGGTTCGAGTCCCTGAAGCGCCACCAGAATTTTCTCGAAAAGCCGCAAGTTCAGCACAGAACTTTGCGGCTTTCTCGCATCGGCCACACCATGACCCAGAACGCGACGCGCAAGGGCCTGATCCTCGCCGGAGGATCGGGCACGCGGCTGTACCCGGTGACGCAGGCGGTGAGCAAACAGCTGCTGCCGGTTTACGACAAGCCGATGATCTATTACCCGCTGGCCGCGTTGATGCTGGCCGGAATTCGCGACGTGCTGGTCATTTCCACGCCGCAGGACACGCCGCGCTTCGCCCAGCTGCTGGGCGACGGCGGGCAATGGGGCCTGAACCTGCAGTACGCGGTGCAGCCGTCGCCCGACGGGCTGGCGCAGGCCTTCGTCATCGGCCGCGAATTCATCGGCACCAGCCCGAGCAGCCTGGTGCTGGGCGACAACCTGTTCTGGGGCCACGACCTGCAGCCGATGCTGCGCGCGGCCGCCGCGCAACGCGCCGGTGCGACGGTGTTCGCCTACCACGTGCTCGACCCCGAGCGCTACGGCGTGGTCGCGTTCGACGCCGCCGGACGCGCCACCAGCATCGAGGAAAAGCCGGCCGTGCCGAAAAGCAACTACGCGGTCACCGGGCTGTACTTCTACGACAACGACGTGGTCGACATCGCCGCGGCGCTGAAGCCTTCGGCGCGCGGGGAACTGGAGATCACCGACGTCAACCGTATCTATCTCGAACAGGGCAGGCTGCAGGTGCAGACCCTGGGGCGAGGCTACGCGTGGCTGGACACCGGAACCCACGACAGCCTGCTCGACGCCGGCCAGTTCATCGCCACCATCGAGAAACGCCAGGGCCTGAAGGTGGCGTGCCCCGAGGAGATCGCGTACCGCCAGGGCTGGATCGACGCGCAGCAGGTGCAGCGCCTGTCCGAGCCGATGAAGAAGAACGGCTACGGCCAGTACCTGCTGCGCCTGCTCGGCGAGCTCGACGGCTGAGAAGGTGCGAGACGAGCCATGCCCTTCACCGTGACCCCCACCGCGCTGCCCGGCGTGCTGATCGTCGAGCCGAAGGTGTTCGGCGACACGCGCGGCTTTTTCTACGAAAGCTACAACCGGCGCGACTTCGCCGAAGCCACCGGGGTCGACGCCGACTTCGTGCAGGACAACCACAGCGCTTCGGCGCGAGGCGTGCTGCGCGGAATCCACTGCCAGCTGCAGCACGCGCAAGGCAAGCTGGTACGCGTGATCTCCGGCAGCGTGTGGGACGTGGCGGTCGACCTGCGCCGCGGCTCGGCGCATTTCGGCCGCTGGGTCGGCGCCGAACTGTCGGCCGACAACAGACGCCAGCTGTGGGTGCCGCCGGGATTCGGCCACGCTTTCATCACCCTGAGCGAGCGCGCCGAGTTCCTCTACAAGACCACCGACTACTGGTACCCGCAACACGAACGCAGCGTGCGCTGGGACGACCCCGATCTGGCCATCGCCTGGCCCGACACCGGAGCACCGCCGACGCTCGCGGCCAAGGACGCTGCCGCGCCCCCGCTGCGCGACGCCGAACTGTACGCGTGACCGTACAATCCGGGGTCGTCTTCACGGCCCTGGATCGACACCATGCCCCCCGTGTTCCGCGGCGCCCGCGCGCTGGTCGCGTGCGCCGCACTGCTGCCGGCGCTGCCGGCCGCTCTGGCCCTGCCCGTGCAGCGCATGTTTCCGGCCGGCTGCCTGCAAGGCGACGCCCGCTTCGGCAGCGGGCCTACGCTGTCCGTCGGCTGCGTCGCGTACCCGCTGGGCCCGGGCGTGCGCGTGTTCGACGCGTCGAACCGCCTGCTGCTGACGGGCCAGCTTCCCGGACTGCACGGCCGCGTCGTGTTCCAGCGCGACGCGTCGGGGAATGTGTTCCGCGTCTGGTTCCTCGACCCGACCGACCCGTCGTTGCGCACGGTGCCGAAGGTGCCTTCGCAATGCCTGTTCGGCAACGGCTGATCGCATTCATGAAAAAGCTCTACATCAAGACTTTCGGTTGCCAGATGAACGCGTACGACTCGGCCAAGATGGCCGACGTGCTCGCCGCCGGCAGCGCCTACGAGCCGACCGACAACATCGACGACGCCGACCTGATCCTGCTCAACACCTGCTCGATCCGCGAAAAGGCGCAGGACAAGGTGTTCAGCGACCTGGGCCGGCTGCGCGCGCTGAAAGCCGCACGGCCGCAGCTGCGCATCGGCGTTGCCGGGTGCGTGGCCAGCCAGGAGGGCGCGGCGATCGTCGACCGCGCGCCGTACGTCGACCTGGTGTTCGGCCCGCAGACGCTGCACCGGCTGCCCGACCTGCTGCGCGCGCGCGAGCGCAGCGGACGCGCGCAGGTCGACGTCAGCTTCCCCGAGATCGAGAAGTTCGACCACCTGCCTCCGGCACGCGCCGAAGGCGCCAGCGCGTTCGTCTCGATCATGGAGGGGTGCAGCAAATACTGCAGCTACTGCGTGGTGCCGTACACCCGCGGCGAGGAAGTTTCGCGGCCGCTCGGCGACGTGCTGACCGAAGTCGCCGAACTCGCCGCGCAGGGCGTGCGCGAGGTCACGCTGCTGGGGCAGAACGTCAACGCCTGGCGGGGCGACGTCGACGGCGCCGACGGCGATTTCGCGCTGCTGCTCGACTATGTCGCGGCGATCCCGGGCATCGAACGCCTGCGCTACACGACCAGCCACCCGAACGAATTCGGCCCGCGGCTGATCGCCGCGCACGGCCGCATCGCCCAGCTGGTGCCGCACGTGCACCTGCCGGTGCAGCACGGCTCGGACCGCATGCTGGCGGCGATGAAGCGCGGCTACACCGCGTTGCAGTACAGGCAGATCGTGCGCCGGCTGCGTGCGGCGCGCCCGGGCATCGGCATCTCGACCGACTTCATCGTCGGCTTCCCGGGCGAGACCGACTCCGATTTCGCGCAATTGATGCAGCTGGTCGACGACGTCGGCTTCGACGCCAGCTTCAGTTTCCTGTTCAGCCCGCGCCCCGGAACTCCGGCTGCCAGCCTGCCCGACGATCTGCCGCATGAGGTCAAGCTGCAGCGGCTGCAGACGCTGCAGGCGCGCATCGAGGCCAACGCGCAGGCGATCTCGAAGGCCATGGTCGGCAGCGTGCAGCGCGTGCTGGTCGAAGGCCCGAGCCGCAAGGACCCGGGCGAACTGCAGGGGCGCACCGACAACAACCGCATCGTCAATTTCGCCGCGCCGGCGCGCTGGCTCGGCCAGATGGTCGAACTGCGCATCACCGCGGCGCTGCCGCATTCGCTGCGCGGCGCGATCGCCGCGGCCTGAGGCGACGCGACCGCGTTACTTGATCGCCAGCCGCAGCGTGTCCCACGCGCGGCGGAAGAAGCCCGCGCGCGGCACCGCGCCCAACGCCACCAGCGGGTAGCTGGCCAGCGGCTTGCCGTCGTAGCTCACCTGCAGGTGGCCGATGTCCTGGCCGCGCGTGATCGGCGCCACCAGCGGGTCGATGCGCTGCAGCACGGTGTGGATGCGCGCACCGTCGCCGCGCGGCACGCTGACCGCCAGCGCGCGCAGGCTCCCGATCGCGACCCGGTCCTTCTCGCCCTTCCAGACCGGCGCGTTGCTCAGCGCCTGGCCCGGAGCGGCAAGCCGCACGTCGTCGAAATTCTGGTAACCCCAGTTCAGCAGCTGCTCGCTCTCGTCCACGCGCGCACGCTCGGTCGGCGCGCCCATCACGACGGTCAGCAGCCGGCGCGGGCCGTTGGGGAATGTGCGCAGCGCGCTGGTGATCATGCAGTAGCCGGCTTCGCTCGTGTAGCCCGTCTTCATGCCGTCGACCGAAGGATCGGTGAACAGCAGGGTGACGCGGTTCGGCTGGGTGATGTGGTTGTAGGTGAATTCCTTGGTTTTGAAATAGCGCGCGTAATCCTGCGGGAAGTCCTTGATGATGTGCACGGCGATCACCGACAGATCATGCGCGCTGCTGTGGTGGCCAGGATCGGGCAGGCCGGTCGGGTCCATGAAGTGGGTGTTCGTCAATCCCCACTGCTCGGCCTGCCGGTTCATCATGCCGACGAAAGCCGAGGTCGATCCGGCGACGGTCTGCGCGAGCGTCATCGCCGCGTCGTTGCCCGACTGCACGATCATGCCGTACAGCAAGTCGTCGACCGAAACCGGAACACGCGGGTCGATGAACATGCGCGAGCCGCCGGTGCGCCACGCGCTGTCGGGCTCGTGCACCATCTGCATGCGCTTGATCATGCCGTCCTTGATGGCCTTGAACGTCAGGTACGCGGTCATCAGCTTGGTCAGCGACGCCGGCGCGGCGACCGCGTTGGCGTCGTGCTCGGCCAGCACCTGGCCGCTCGTCATGTCGAGCACCAGCCAGCTGTGCGCGTCGAGCGACGGCGCGGGGACCGATTCGAGCAGCGACGCCGTGACGCCGGTGGGGCTGTTGCCGGGAGCCGGCGTCGCGAACGCCGGACCCTGCAGTGCGAGCAGCAGACTGCTCAGGACGAGAACGAATTTGGGGTGCAGAGACTTCATCATCGGCAGAGAACGGAACAGGGGAACGGCACGGACCGGAAGCGCCGGGAAGCGCCGCCGCGCACGTGTCGCACACCATAGCAGCGCGCGCGCGGCGGCGGCGTGAACAAGCGTATCGTCGGCGTCACGACGCATCGCCGTGCCAGGTGCAGACCCAGTCCTTCAGCGGCGTGAGCATGCCGTGGAAGAAATGTCCGGCGCCGGGCGCGAGCAGCACGGGCTGCTGCTGCGGCCGCGCCCAGTCGAGCACCGCGGCCAGCGGAACGACCTCGTCGCGCTCGCCGTGCACGACCAGCATGCGCGCGGCCAGCGGCTGCGGCGCGCGCAGCGCCGGGAACGGAAAACGCGCCACCGCGGGCCCGACCAGGCTGAGGTGCCGCGCCGGCTCGCCCGCCGCCTGCAGGCGCTGCGCCACGCTGGCCGCGACGAACGCGCCGAACGAGAAGCCGGCCAGCGCCAGCTGCGGTGCGTCGCCGAGTTCGCCGCGCAGCGCGTGGCGGTAGTGCGCGAGCACCTGCTGCATGTCGTCGGTTTCGCCGCGGCCGTCGTCGAAGCTGCCGGCGCTCGCGCCGACGCCGCGGAAATTCGGACGCAGTGCGATGAAGCCGAGCTGGACCCACGCCCGCGCGAGCGTTTGCGCGACCTTGTTGTCCAGCGTGCCGCCGTGCAGCGGGTGCGGGTGCGCGACCAGCGCCAGGCCGCGCGGCGCGCCCGCCGGGCGGTCCAGCGCGACTTCGACCGCGCCGGCGGCGCCGGCGACGATCTCGCGCACGGTCGCCCGGTTCATGCGGGTTGCTCCACGTCGGGCAGGAGCAGCCGTTCGACGATCTCGCCGTGGCGCAGGTGACGCTCGACGATTTCGTCGATGTCGCTGGCGTCGACGTAGGTGTACCAGACGCCTTCCGGGTAGACGACGCAGACCGGCCCCTCGTCGCAGCGGTCGAGACATCCGGCGCGGTTGACGCGCACCTTGCCGGGGCCGGCCAGTCCGGCCGCCTTGACCGCGGCCTTGCCGCGCTCGAACGCCGCCTCGGCGCCGCGCGCGGCGCAGCACGGACGGTCGCCGTCTCGCTGGTTCAGACAGAAGAACAGGTGGTGGCGGTAATAGGACATGATCGATCGCGTGTCGGTTCAAGGTGCATTGTCGCGCGCTTCGCGGCCACCGCGCGCGGCGCCCAGCCGCTGCAGCAGCAGCACGCCGAACGCGTAGGGCCACAGCCAGTCGAGCCACCGCGGCAGGCCGAACAACTGCACGAACAGGCCCTCGCGCCACGCCAGCACGCTTTGCGCGTAATAGGGATCGGGACCGACGCTGTCGAGCTGCCACAGCGCAAACAGCAGCGCGCACAGCGCCAGCGCCGCGCAGCCCCGGCGCGGCAACCGCGTCAGCGGCAACCCGACCACGGCGGCCAGCGCCAGGGCCTGCAAAGCCTGCGGCGTGAGCCAGTCCAGCGCGTGCGCGAGGCCGAAGCCCAGCCATGACGAGACGGTGCACGAAACCGCCGCCAGCGCCAGGAGCGCCGCCCCCAGTCGCAGCCGCGGCGCCTGCGGGCGCTGCAGCGCGGCCGCGCCGCACAGCACGGCCAGCAGCGTCG
>JAJZHS010000123.1 GCA_021798395.1 Pseudomonadota bacterium | reverse complement strand
GCCGTCGCCGCGCTCCATCGCCGCGCCGCCGCCCTCGGCTTCCAGATCAACCCCGTGGAGGCGACCGCATGAAAGCGCGAACCTTCACTTCTGTTTCTCGTGAGTGGACTTGACGCGCAGGGGCAGCCGATCGACGGTCAATTCCGCGGCTGCGAACTGATCCCGTCGTTCTTCGCCGAACTGACCGCCCTGGGCTTCGATATTTCCCCGGACATGTTCTCCGGGGGCGAGCCGAGGCCACAATGAGTCCGACCGATCTGCTGGCCATCGGCACCGTCGGCACGGTGCTGGGCGCAACCGTGCTGGCGTGGATGACGCTCGTGTTGCTGGCACCACGCCTGCGTCGCTTCCACGATGATTTCATCCAGCGCAGCCAAGCCCATGCACGCGCATTCATCGTCAACATCGACTCAAGAATGCTGTTCGTGCTCACCATCAGCGTGGCTTCGGCGGCTGCAGCGGTGACATGGATCGCGACGCTGCAGCTGACGGCAACCCTCACCACCCTGTTCACGCTCGTGCTGCTGCCCAGACTGCTGTTCCGGTTTCTTCGGACACGCCGCCACCATCAGGTCGATGCGCAGTGGGCTGACGCGCTGACCCTGCTGTCGGGACTGCTGCGCGCGGGCCTGTCGCTGAACGGAGCGCTCGCACAACTGGCTGAGCAGACGCGTGGTGCGCTCGGCGTCGAACTTGCGCTGATCGTCCGCGCGCAGCGCCTCGGACAGCCGCTCGAGCAGAGCCTGGCCAACCTGTGCGTGCGCGTTCCCACCGAGTCGACCAACCTGCTTGCGTCGGCACTGCGCGTCACGCTGGAGACCGGTGGTGGCCTGGCCGAAATCCTCGAGCGCTGCGCAGCGACCATCCAGGCCCGGCAGCAGATCGAGTCCAAGGTGCACGCGCTGACCGCGCAGGGCGTCCTTCAGGCCTGGGTCGTCGGTGCGCTGCCACTGCTGCTGCTGCTGGTGCTCAGCCTGGTGGCGCCGTCGCTGACCGACGTCTTCTGGAACACCGAGCCCGGCTACTTCGCGCTCGGCGCAGTCGGACTTCTGGAGCTCTCCGGAGCCATCGTGATCCGCAAGATCGTCAACATCGACGTCTGAGACCCGAGCCATGTTCAACCACCTCGTGCCCTTTCTTGCTGCCGCCGGCGTCGCGCTGGCTGTGTTCCTCGGTCTCGCCGGGCTGGGTTCGCTGGTGTCCACCGTGGCCGCCGAGAACCGCGATTTCATGGACCCGCCGCCGCTGCTGCTGCGCCCGATCTGGGCCCCGATCCACTGGACCTCGGCACTGATCGAGCCCATGCTTCCGGCGCGCATGCTCGAGTGGCTGGGTTCACGGGTGCGCCGGGCCGGGCTGGGTCACCGCATGAAGGCATCGCAGTTGGTCGCGCTGTGCGTGCTGCTGGCCGCGCCGATGAGTCTGCTGGGCGGCGCCGGCGCGCTGCAGTTCACCAGCGATCTGATCTACGCCTTGCTGGCCGCACTCGGGACA
Organism: Pseudomonadota bacterium; assembly: GCA_021798395.1. Taxonomy (GTDB): domain Bacteria; phylum Pseudomonadota; class Gammaproteobacteria; order Burkholderiales; family Burkholderiaceae_C; genus Thiomonas_A. The sequence continues at coordinate 5,782 of JAJZHS010000123.1, read as the reverse complement.
GGGCTGGCCGGCGCCCTGATTCCGATGCTCTGGCTGCGTGAACGCAGCGCGGCGATGCGCAAGGAGATTTCGCGCGGGCTGCCATTCCTGATCGACCTGCTGACCCTGTGCGTCGAGGCCGGATTGAACATCCAGGGCGCGTTCCAGCAAGCCATGCTGCGCGGCCCCGCGGGCATCCTGCGCAATGAGATTCAGCAGATGATGCGCGACGTGCGCGCCGGCAAGTCCCGCGCCGCCAGCATGGCTGACTGGGCTGCGCGGCTCGGCGACCCCGCAGTGACGCGTCTGGTCGGCGCGCTCAGCCACGCCGAAGCCAGCGGCATGAACCTTGGCCCCGTGCTGCGGCGGCAAGCCGACAGCAGCCGTGCCGAACGTTTCCAGCGCGCTGAACTCGCAGCGTTTCGTGCACCGGTGAAGATGCTGCTGCCCCTGATCACGATGATTTTTCCATGCACGTTCATCGTGATCTTTTTCCCGATCGCGATGCAGCTGTTCCATGGCTTCGGCTGAATCGATCCAGGTTCCGGTTCGCATCGTGCGCAGCTTCTCCGCGCGCCTCCGTGGGCTGATGCTGCAGCGCGTCGACAGCGTGGAAACAGCCGGACTGCTGCTGCCGAGCTGCGCCAGCGTGCACACGGTGGGCATGCGCTTCCGCCTCGACATTGCGTTTGTCAGCGCCGACGGTGCAATCCTCGATGTCCGCCATGATCTGGGCGCCTGGCGGGTCTGCGTATGCCGGCAGGCCTCGCCCTACCGCATCGATGCGCTCGAGCTCGCCGCCGGCAGCGCCCACAGGCTTGGATTGACGCCTGGTCGGCGCTGCCGCTTCGTCTGCGTGGAAGAACGATGACGCGACGCGACGAACACGGCTCGGCAATGATCGAGTTCCTGATCGTCGGCCCGCTGCTGTGGGTGATTCTGTTGTCGATCGTGCAGATCGCCATGCTGTTCGTCGCACGCACCGAGGTTGACTACGCAACCTTCATGGCCGCGCGTGCCGGCACCACCGGCCACGCTGAACTCACCGTCATGCGCAACGCATATCTGATGGCTGCGATTCCGATGTACGGCGGGGGCAGCGACTCGACCCAGTTGGCAGACGCATACCTGCGGGCCAGCAGAGATCTGCTCACGGACGGCCATCTGCTGCTGCGGATGACCAATCCGACGTCTGCGTCGTACGTCGACTGGGGCGACCCAACGCTGCGCGCCTTCGAGGGCGACAACGGCGCTCCGGCACCGGGTTGCGGCGTGCCGACGCAACGTGTCATTCCCGGACACAACCTTGCGTACTGGAGCAGCGCCGACATCGGATCGACATCGGGACAGTCGATCCATGACGCATCCGTCCTCAAGCTGGAGGCCATGCAGGGCGTGCGCCAGATCATTCCGCTGGCCGACTCGCTGTTCCTCCACGTCATGCGCGCGGAGGACCCGCACGCGCAGACGGTCAGCGGGCTGTTCTACACCGAGCAGCTGGCGCAAGGGCGCTTCCCGGTGCGCAGCGAGGTGACGTTGCACATGCAGTCCGATGCATTCGAGCCGTCTCCGTAGCGCGGGCCGGCGCGCCCCCGGGCGCGCCGCAGACCGTTGCCGCGCAACGCGCCGGCTCCGACTGTCGCGACGTCAGCGCGCAGCCTGCAGATCCGCCAGGTAGCTGGCCAGCAGCTGAACTTCGGCGTCAGGGATCGGCGCCTTGAAGTCGTCCTTCATTTTCGCGATCTCGGCGACCCACTGCCCTTTGTCCAGCGCTGGCTGGGTCGCCACCATGCCGTACGAATGGCACATCAGGCAAAAGCCGTTCGCGGCCTGTGCCCCGGGTCCGTCGCCGGGAAACACCCGACTGCTCGACGGCAATGCGATGCTGTGCGGCGCCACCGGCAGGCCGCCGGCGTACGCCGTCGCCAGCGCGCCCGCACCGAGGCCCACGAGCGCTGCGATGCAGCGCCCCGCTGCGCGATATCGTGCCATCATGGTCGCCCCCTGCGCTCAGATGGCCGACAGGGCCACGGTCTCGGCCACCGTGCGCATCAGCCCACCGGGATTCCAGTTGGGTGTCGACGGCTGCGTCAGTCCGTCACTGTGGCGACAGCGCACCATCAGCGTTTGCGCGCCGCGCGCCAGTTGTCGGGAACCCGGTACGCATGGCGCATCCAGAAGTCATCGTCGGGCGCATCGAGCACGCGGACATGCTGCAGGCCATGAACACCGGCCACGAGGGATCGCTGACGACGTTGCACGCCAACACTCCGCGCGACGCGCTGGCTCGCCTCGAAACCATGGTCCTGATCTCCGGCGTCGACTTGCCGTTGCAGGCGATCCGCGAGCAGGTGGCCAGCGGCATCGACCTGGTGATCCAGCAGACGCGCCTGTCCAGCGGCGCGCGCAAAGTCACCAGCATCACCGAAGTCACCGGCATGGAAAACGGGCGGATCCAGCTGCAGGAGCTGTTCCAGTTCGTCAAGTCAGGCTACGACGCGCAGGCGCAGCAGGTCGACGGCCAATTCCGCGGCTGCGATGAGCGCGCCGACGAGGGGGTACCCATGAGCCCGACCGATCTGCTCATCGCCGGCACCGCCGGCACCGCCGGCACGGTGCTCGGAGGCACCGTGCTGGCGTGGATGGCGCTGATGCTCCTGGCGCCGCGCCTGCGACGCTTCCAGCTCGAACAGGGTCTCGCGACTCTGTGCCAGCGCGTCCCCACGGAATCGACCAACCTGCTCGCTTCCGCGCTGCGCGTGACGCTGGAGACGGGAGGCGGCCTGGCCGAGATCCTCGAGCGCTGCGCGGCGACCATCCAGTCCCGGCAACAGATCGAGGCCAAAGTCCACGCGCTGACCGCGCAGGGCGTGCTGCAAGCCTGGGTCGTCGGTGCCTTGCCACTGCTTGTGCTGCTGGTCCTGAGCCTGGTCGCGCCTGCGCTGATGGGTGTGTTCTGGCACACCATTCCCGGCCATTTCGCGCTGGGGGCGATCGGACTTCTCGAGTTGGGAGGCGCAGTCGTGATTCGCACAATCGTCAATATCGACATTTGAGCCATGCTCGATCAGCTCATTCCCCTCCTCGCCGCCGGCGGCATCGGTCTGGCCGTCGTCCTCGCGCTGGCCGCGCTGCGCGCGGTGGTGACAAAGCTGCCGCCCGAGGGCCGCAGCTTCATGGATCCGCCGCCGCTGCTGCTGCGCCCGATCTGGGCGCCGATCCACTGGATCTCGGTGCTGCTCGGGCCGCTGCTGCCGGCGTGGTTGCTCGAACTGCTGGGCGCACGCATGCGCCAGGCCGGCCTTGGCCACCGCATGAGCGCGGCGCAAATGGTCGCGCTGTGCCTCCTGGTGGCGTTTCCGCTCGGCTCGCTTGCCGGCGCCGGCGTGCTGTCCATCACCGATCGCCCGAGCTACGCCTTGTCGGCGCTGTTCGGCTGCGGGCTGTTCGGCGGCATGTTGCCGATGCTGTGGCTGCGCGAGCGCGGCGCCGCGACGCGCAAGGAAATCTCGCGCGGCCTGCCGTTCCTGATCGACCTGCTGACTTTGTGCGTCGAGGCCGGCTTGAACATCCAGGGCGCCTTCCAGCAAGCCGTGCTGCGCGGCCCATCGGGGATCCTGCGCCACGAGATCCAGCAGATGATGCGCGACGTTCGCGCCGGCAAGTCCCGCGCCGCCAGCATGGCCGACTGGGCGACCCGGCTGGGAGATCCCGCGGTGTCGCGGCTGGTCGGCGCACTCACGCACGCGGAAGCCACTGGCATGAACCTCGGCCCCGTGCTGCGCCGGCAAGCCGACAGCAGTCGGGCCGAACGCTTCCACAGCGCGCCGAACTGGCGGCGTTCCGCGCCCCGGTGAAGATGCTGCTGCCGCTGATCACCATGATCTTCCCATGCACATTCATCGTGAATTTCTTTCCGATCGCAATGCAACTGTTCCATGGCGGCGTCTGAATCGATCGAATTCCCGGTGCGCGTCGCGCACGGCTTCGCCGCACGGCTGCGCGGCCTGATGCTGCAGCGCGCGCTCGCCCCGGGCGTGCTCGGCCTGCTGCTGCCGCGCTGCGCCAGCGTGCACCCCATAGGCATGCGTTTCAGGCTGGACGTCGCCTTCGTCACCGCCGACGGCACCGTCGTGGACGTCCAGCACGACCTGGGCGCGTGGCGAGTCTGCGTCTGCCGTGCGGCCCCGATGCGCCGCGTCGACGCGCTGGAAGTCGCCTCCGGCGACGCGCGTCGGCTGGGCCTGGCGCGCGGGCGCCGCTGCCGCTTCGTATCCTTGCCCGGACCATGAAACGTCGCACCGAACACGGCTCGGCGATGGTCGAATTCCTGATCGTCGGCCCCCTGCTGTGGATGATCGTGCTGTCGATCGTCCAACTCGCCCTGATCTTCATCGCCCGCATCGAGGTCGACTACGCGACCTTCATGGCCGCGCGCGCCGGCAGCACCGGGCACGCCGAATTCGGCGCCATGCGCAATGCCTACCTGCTGGCCGCGATCCCGATGTACGGCGGCGGAAGCAGTTCGGCGCAGATTGCCGCCGCGTATCAGCGGGCCAGCACCGACCTGCTCGTCGGCGGCCACCTGCTGTTGCGCATGACCAACCCGACGACGGCGTCGTTCACCGACTGGGGCGATCCGACGCTGCGCGCCTTCGAAGGCGACAACGGCGCGCCCGCGCCGGGCTGCGGCACGCCCACGCACCGCGTCATCCCGGGGCAGAACCTGGCGTACTGGAGCAGCGCCGACGTCGGGGCGAGTTCGGGCCAATCGATCCACGACGCCTCGGTCCTCAAGCTCGAGGTCATGCAAGGCGTGCGTCCGGTCATTCCGCTCGTCAACACGCTGTTCCTCGACGTCATGCGCGCCGCCGACCCGCACGCCGGCACCGTCGGCGGCCGCTTCTACACCGCGCAACTCGCGCAGGGGCGCTTTCCGGTGCGCAGCGAGGTCACCCTGCAGATGCAGTCCGACGCGTACGAGCCCACGCCGTAGCGGCCGCGCGCGCCGCCGGGCCGCCCGACTCAGAACCGGATGCCGAGCCCGATGTAGATCGCGTTGTGGGCAACGACCAGGGTTTCGCCGATGAGCGTTCCCCATTGCCACGCCACCCGCGACGATTCGGGCAGGATCGTCGAGATTGCGCCGTGGATCGCCGCCGCGGCGACCATGTAGCGGTCGATCTCCCCGACGCTGGGATGCGGTCCGAGAAAAGGATTGATCTCGCGGTCGCCGCGGCCGACACCCTCGCGGGTCTGCGCCCCGTCGACCGCCACCAGGGTCACGTAGCCCAGCTCGCGCGCCGTGTCGGCCCGGCTCCAGGCCGCGTCCGCCTGCGGCGCCGACAGCACGCCGGCCAGCCCCAGGGCCAGCGCCGCACGCGCCCACCGCGGCGCGCGTCTCCTGCTTGAACATTCGATCGGCATCGTCCCGGCCCTCGTCAGCATGGCGTGCGCGCCGGCGGGGCCTTGTGGCGCCCGGCGGTACGGGTTGCATCGATGCTAGGCAGAGGGCGCCGAATCCGGCGCGAGCGCGACGTTGGAATCGCGCGGCGGGTCGCGTCAACAGCCCCGCCGCAGGGCCGAAGCCCGGGCCCCGCGCGCGCGGTCGTTGACGCGTGGTCGCCCGCGGGTCACGAACGCGCGGCGATCGCCCGGCGGATCGCTCCGCCGAGTTCCTCGGCGGCGAACTTGGCCACGTAGCCCTCGGCGCCGACGTTGCGCGCGTGGTCCTCGTTGGCCTGCCCGGTCAGCGACGAATGGATCACCACCGGGATGCGCTTGAGCCGCTCGTCCTCCTTGA
>JAJZHS010000004.1:1967-28052 GCA_021798395.1 Pseudomonadota bacterium | reverse complement strand
CAAGGGCGGTGCTGCGGCGCGCAAGCCGCGCTGAGCGCGGCGAGCGCGCCGGCGCGATGCCGGCGCCGCGTCGCGTCAGACGATCGCCAGGTGTTCGGTGCCGCTGGACAGGTCGCCCTGGTCGCGCTTGCTCTCGAGCTTGATGCGCAGGCGCAGGTCGTTGACCGAATCGGCGTTGCGCAGCGCGTCCTCGTAGCTGATGACGCGGGCTTCGTACAGGTCGAACAAAGCCTGGTCGAACGTTTGCATTCCCAGCTCTCGGGAACGCTTCATGACTTCCTTGATTTCGCTGACCTCTCCCTTGAAGATGTGGTCGGCGACGAGCGGTGAATTGATCATCACCTCGAGCGCTGCGATGCGCCCGGAGGCGTCGGTGCGCGGCAGCAGCCGCTGCGAGATCATCGCGCGCAGGTTCAGCGACAGGTCCATCAGCAGTTGGGTGCGCCGTTCCTCGGGGAAGAAGTTGACCGCCCGGTCGAGCGCCTGGTTGGCGCTGTTGGCGTGCAGCGTGGCGAGCACCAGGTGGCCGGTCTCGGCGAACGCCACCGCGTGGTCCATCGCTTCGCGGTCGCGGACTTCGCCCATCAGGATCACGTCGGGCGCCTGGCGCATGCTGTTCTTCAGCGCGATCTCCCAGCCCTCGGTGTCGAGGCCGATTTCGCGCTGGGTGACGATGCAGTTCTTGTGCGGGTGGACGAACTCGATCGGGTCCTCGATGGTCACGATGTGGCCGCGCGAATGCTCGTTGCGCCAATCGAGCATCGCGGCCAGCGTCGTGCTCTTGCCGCTGCCGGTGGCGCCGACGACGATGATCAGCCCGCGCTTCGACATCGTCAGCTCTTCGAGCACCTTGGGCAAGCCCAGCCCGGCGATCGTCGGCAACACCTGAGGGATCCGCCGCAGCACCATCCCGATGTTGCCTTGCTGCACGAACGCATTGCAGCGGAAGCGGCCGATGCCTCCGGGCGCGATGGCGAAATTGCATTCCTTGGTGCGCTCGAATTCAGCCACCTGGCGATCGTTCATCAGCGCGCGCGCCAGCGCCAGGGTGTGCTGGGCGCTGAGCGGCTGGGCCGAGACCTTGGCGAGTTCGCCGTCGACCTTGATGGCCGGCGGGAAATCCGAGGTCAGGAACAGGTCGGAGCCGCCGCGGCTGACCACCAGCCGCAACAGATCGAGGACGAATTTCGATGCCTGGTCGCGTTCCATCAGCGCAGTCTCCGTGGCGGCGTGTCAGGTGCCGTGCAGGGTCGGCGTTCCCAGCTTGCGCAGCCGCAGCGACAGTCGCCGGGCCAGCGAGCCGACCAGGCGGGCGGCCGAAGCCGGGTTTCTTTCGATCATGGTGTCGAGTCCGCTGGCCTCGAGCACCGCGAGCTCGCAGCCGGTCACCGAGGTGCAGTACGACCAGCGCGGCCCGCAGTCGAGCAGCGACATTTCGCCGAGCACGCTGCCGGCGCGCGCTTCGGTCAGGCGCAGTCGGTCGCCCCAGGGCTGCTGGCGGTCGACCGCGATGGTGCCGTGCAGCACGACGAGCATGAACGCGCCGTATTCGTCCTGGCGGATGACGTCGCGGTCGGCGTCGACCGAGAAAAAGTCGAAATGGCGCGCGCACGCCTCCAGGTCCTCGGGCGACAGCCCGGCCATGTAGCGGTCGCGTGCCCAGAGGTCTTTGAGCCGGCGCGCCGGAGCCGGTCGCGCGAGCTTGCGCGCGCCGATCGCCTGCGCGCGGTCGACCCAGTGCAGGGTGGGTTGCGCAGGCACTTCGGCGTCGTGGAAGCCGGTGGTGAAGAATTGCGATTCGGGCTGGTCGTCACGACGCGCCGCCTTGCCGAGGCCGAGGAGCTGCAGGACGTTCTTCATGCTGGGCTGGACTCGCTTGGAGCGTTTCGGCGCGTTCACGCGCCGGGAAAGTTCTCGGGCAGCTTGGCGCGCGCGCGCGCCTCGGCGGCCGGGATCACGTTGCGCCGCACCAGTTCGGCCAGGTTCTGGTCCAGGGTCTGCATACCGTGCGCCTGGCTGGTCTGGATCATCGAGTACATCTGCGCGACCTTGTTCTCGCGGATCAGGTTGCGGATCGCCGGAGTGCCGATCATGATTTCGTGCGCCGCGACCCGTCCGCCGCCGTCCTTGCGCTTGCACAGCGTCTGCGCGACCACCGCGACCAGCGCCTCGGACAGCATCGCCCGCACCATGTCCTTCTCGGCCGCCGGGAACACGTCGATGATGCGGTCGATGGTTTTCGGCGCAGACGAGGTGTGCAGGGTGCCGAACACCAGGTGGCCGGTCTCGGAAGCGGTCAGCGCCAGGCGGATGGTTTCCAGGTCGCGCATTTCGCCGATCAGGATCGAGTCCGGGTCTTCGCGCAGCGCCGAGCGCAGCGCGTTGGCGAAGCTCATGGTGTGCGGCCCGACCTCGCGCTGGTTGATCAGGCACTTCTTCGACTCGTGGACGAACTCGATCGGATCCTCGATGGTCAGGATGTGGCCGTATTCGTTTTCGTTGAGGTGGTTGACCATCGCCGCCAGCGTCGTCGACTTGCCCGAGCCGGTCGGCCCGGTGACCAGCACCAGGCCGCGCGGCTTCAGTGCCAGGTCGCCGAAAATGCGCGGCGCGTCGAGTTCGTCGAGGGTGAGGATCTTGCTCGGGATGGTGCGGAACACCGCGCCGGCGCCGCGGTTCTGGTTGAACGCGTTGACCCGGAATCGCGCCAGCCCAGGGATCTCGAACGAGAAGTCGACCTCGAAGAACTCCTCGTAGCGCTTGCGCTGCATGTCGTTCATGATGTCGTAGACCATGGCGTGAACCGCCTTGTGGTTCATCGGCTCGACATTGATGCGACGCACGTCTCCGTGCACCCGGATCATCGGCGGCAGACCCGCCGACAGGTGCAGGTCCGAGGCTTCGTTCTTGACGCTGAATGCGAGCAGCTGGGTGATGTCCACCGCCTAGTTCCCCCGGAGCAGGATTCGACCGCGCGCGCAGCAGCTGGGCGCGCCGGATGCGTCCCTTAGTGTATAGGGCGCGCGCTACCATGGACCGATACGCCCGACGAATGTTGCGTGTCGGGAACGCACCATTGCCATGACCCATACCGACCAAACCGCGCGCCTGGACGACGTTCGCGCGCGCATCGCCGCCGCCGCGACCGCGTCCGGCCGCGACCCGGCCGCGGTCCGCCTGCTGGCGGTGTCGAAGACCTTCGGCCCGCCCGCGCTGGCCGCGCTGGCCGCGTGCGGCCAGCGCGATTTCGGCGAGAACTATCTGCAGGAGGCGTTGCCGAAGATCGCCGCGCTGGCGGGCGAGTTCCCCGACCTGTGCTGGCATTTCATCGGCCCGCTGCAAAGCAACAAGGCGCGCGACGTCGCCGCGCACTTCGACTGGGTGCACAGCGTCGACCGGCTGTCGGTCGCGCAGCGGCTGTCGCGCCAGCGCGAAGGGCGCGCGCCCCTGCAGCTGTGCCTGCAGGTCAACGTCAGCGGCGAGGCGAGCAAGAGCGGGGTCGACGCCGCGCAGCTGCCGGAGCTGGCGCGGGCGGTGGCCGCGCTGCCCAACCTGCGGCTGCGCGGGCTGATGTGCATTCCGGCGCCGGCGACCGGACCGGCGGCGCAGCGCGCGCCGTTCGCGCTGCTGCGCGCGCTGCTGCGGCAGCTGCGCGACCTGGGCCTGGATGTCGACACCCTGTCGATGGGCATGAGCGCCGACCTGGAGGCCGCGGTCGCCGAGGGCGCGACCATCGTGCGCGTGGGCAGCGCGCTGTTCGGCGCGCGCGACGCCGGAGGCGCCTGAAGCAGCCCCGGGGGCGGCGCGCTCAGACGCAGTCGCGCAGGTCCAGCGTGGTCGGCGGCGCGCACGGCGCGGCGTCGCCGCGGGCGTAAGCGTCGATCACCCGCTGCCAGGTCGCCGCCTGCTGCGGCAGGGTGGCGCAGTACAGCAGCCGCGCGCCGCGCTGCAGCGCCAGCACCGGGAAATCGTCGGGCTCGAAGTCGCCGAGCTGCGCGGCCTGGTCCTCGACGTCGACCCAGACGAAGCGCGCGTCGAGAAAGCGCGCGGCCAGCGCGTCGAAGCCGGCGCGCCAGTCGCGGCAGATATGGCACCACTGCGCGCACAGACACGCCACCAGCAGGGTCTCGTCGGCCATCGCGCGCGTCCGACAGCGATCCTTCAGCGAAGCGGCTTGAAACGCAGCCGATGCGGCCGCGCTGCGTCCTCGCCGAGGCGGCGGCGCTTGTCGGCCTCGTATTCCTGGTAGTTGCCGGTGAAGAAGGTCCACTGCGAGTCGCCTTCGGCGGCCAGGATGTGGGTGGCGATGCGGTCGAGGAACCAGCGGTCGTGGCTGGTCACCATGATGCAGCCGGCGAACTCCAGCAGCGCGTCCTCGAGGGCGCGCAGCGTTTCCACGTCGAGGTCGTTCGACGGTTCGTCGAGCAGCAGCACGTTGCCGCCGGCGATCAGCGTCTTGGCCAGGTGCAGCCGTCCACGCTCGCCGCCAGACAGCTGGCCGACGATTTTCTGCTGGTCGCCGCCCTTGAAGTTGAAACGCCCGCAGTAGGCGCGCGAGGCGACCTGGAACTTGCCCACGCTGAGCATGTCCTGGCCGCCGGAAATCGTCTCCCACACCGTCTTGTCGTCGGGCAGCGCGCCGCGGCTCTGGTCCTCGTAGACCAGCCTGACGGTCGGGCCGAGCACGACGTCGCCGGCGTCGGGCTTGTCCTGTCCGGCGATCATGCGGAACAGGGTCGACTTGCCGGCGCCGTTGGGTCCGATGACGCCGACGATCGCCCCGGGAGGCACCTTGAAGCTGAGGTCGTCGATCAGCAGCCGCTCGCCGTGCGTCTTGCGCACGCCGCGCAGTTCGATGACCTCGTTGCCCAGGCGGTCGGCGACCGGAATGAAGATTTCGTTGGTCTCGTTGCGCTTTTGGTATTCGACTTCAGACAGTTCCTCGAAGCGCGCCATGCGCGCCTTGCTCTTGGCCTGGCGCCCCTTGGGGTTCTGCCGCACCCACTCGAGCTCCTGCTTCATGGTCTTCAGGTGCGCGGCTTCGCTGCGCGCTTCGTGCTCCAGCCGGGCTTCCTTCTGCTCGAGCCACGACGAGTAGTTGCCCTTGAACGGCAGGCCGTGGCCGCGGTCGAGTTCGAGGATCCACTCGGCGGCGTTGTCGAGGAAATAACGGTCGTGGGTCACTGCGACCACGGTGCCGGGAAAACGGTGCAGGAATTGTTCGAGCCATTCGACGCTTTCGGCATCGAGGTGGTTGGTCGGCTCGTCGAGCAGCAGCATGTCGGGCCTGGACAGCAGCAGCCTGCACAGCGCCACGCGGCGCTTCTCGCCGCCGGACAGCGGGCCGATTTTCGCGTCCCACGCGGGCAGGCGCAGCGCGTCGGCGGCGATGTCGAGCTGCAGGTCGGTGTTCTCGCCTTCGCCGGCCGAGATGATCGCTTCGAGCTGGGCCTGCTCTTCGGCCAGCTTGTCGAAGTCGGCGTCGGGGTCGGCGTATTCGGCGTAGACCTCATCGAGGCGCTTCTTCGCCGCCAGCACGCCGCCGATGCCCTGTTCGACCGCTTCGCGCACCGTCAGCTCCGCGTCGAGCTGCGGCTCCTGCGGCAGGTAGCCGACGCGGATTCCGGGCATCGGCGTGGCTTCGCCTTCGTAGTCCTGGTCGACCCCGGCCATGATCTTCAGCAGCGTCGACTTGCCCGATCCGTTCAGGCCGAGCACGCCGATCTTGGCGCCGGGGAAAAAGGACAGCGAAATGTCCTTCAGGATCTGTCGCTTCGGCGGAACGATCTTGCCGACGCGGTTCATCGTGAACACGTATTGGGCCATTGCTCTCGGGGGGACTGCCTTCGAAAAACCGGTCAAGGGGAAACGCTGCCGCGCGCGCGGCAGCGCCTGCGACAGCTTAGCAGGCGGTTTGCGCCGATTCGGTCAGCGCCGGAAGCAGAGCCTCGATCGGGTTGCCCGGCAGTTCGTCGCGCAGCAGCGCGAACATGCGCATGTCGTGGAACGCGCCCTTCCACCAGGCGAACTGCCGCAGCACAGCTTCTTCGGTGAAACCGAGCGCGCCGAGAAGCCGCGCCGACGCCGGGTTGTCGACCGCGCTGAGCGCGTTGACCCGGTTGAGCTGCAGCCGCGCGAAGCCGTAGGCCAGCACCGCGCGCGCGGCTTCGCGCATCACCCCGCGCCCCCAGGCGTCGGGGGCGAGGTCGTAGCCCAGCGAAGCCATGCGGCTTGCAGGTTCCCAGTGGAACAAGCCGCAGGTTCCCAGCACCCGCTCGTTGGCGGCCTCGAGCACCGCGAAACGGTCGTGGTGCTGGAGGAAGAAATCGAGCATGCGCTGCGCCTGCTCGACCGTCTGCATGGTTTCGAGGTCGTAGTGCTGCGTCACCGCGGGCTGGCGGTAGATTTCAAGCAGGGCCGTGGCGTCTCCGGGCTGCAGCGGACGCAACAGCAGCCGGCGGGTGCGCAACTGGCGGGTTTGCGGATCGAACGACAGATCAGGCATCGGAAGCGATGTTACCGCGCGCGGGATCCGCGGCCGGCCCACGCGCGCGCGCCGGGCAAAAAAATGCGGCGGGTGACCCCGCCGCCAAGGCTTGCCGCTCGCTAGGAAACAAAAGGGTGGGTGCCGGCGCCCTCAGCCGATTTCGACCGGAACGAAAATGCGGTTGCCGCCGCGCTGGATCAGCAGCGCGATGGTCTTGCCGGCAGTCTTCAGGATGCCGCGCACCTGCTCGATGGAATTGACCGGCTTGCCGTCGACCGCAAGCAGGATGTCGCCGCTTTGCACCCCGGCCTGCTCGGCCGGGCCGCTGACGCTTTCGATCATCAGGCCGGAGTGGACATCGGCCTGCTGCGCTTCGACAGGCTTGAGCGGCCGCACCTGCAGGCCCAGGCCCTGCGCGGCGCCGCCGTGGCCGCCCTCGGCGTACAGCACGTCGCGGGTGAAACTGCCGAGCTTGGCGTCGAGGTTGACTTCGTGCCGGTTGCTCCAGACGCCGAGCTTGACCGCCTGGCCCGGGCGCATCATGCCGATGATCATCGGCAGGTCGGTCGAGGTGTTGACCGGCTGGTCGTTGACGCTGAGGATGATGTCGCCGGCCTTCAGGCCGGCCTTCGCCGCCGGGCTGTCCTTGGTCACGCTGGCCACCAGAGCGCCGCGCGGGCCGTTCAGGCCGAAGGAGTTGGCGAGTTGCTGCGACACGGTCTGCACCGTGATGCCCAGCTTGGCGTGCTCGACGCGGCCGTGCTCGATGATCTGGCGGGCGATGGTTTCGGCGACGTTGATCGGGATCGCGAACGACAGCCCCTCGAACGCTCCGGTCTGGGTGAAGATCTGCGAATTGATGCCGACGACCTCGCCCTTGGTGTTGAACAGGGGCCCGCCCGAGTTGCCCGGGTTGACCGCGACGTCGGTCTGGATGAACGGCACCATGCTGTCGTCGGGCAGCGAGCGGCTCTTGGCGCTGACGATGCCGGCGGTCACGGTGTTGTAGAAGCCGTACGGCGAGCCGATCGCCAGCACCCAGTCACCGGGCTGCAGGTTGTTCGGGTTGCCGACTCGCACCGTGGGCAAATTGGTCGCCGGGATCTTCAGCACCGCGATGTCGGTCTTCGCATCGGTGCCGAGCACCTTGGCCTTGAAGCTGCGGTGGTCGGTCAGGGTCACGGTGACCGACTTGGCGTCCTTGACCACGTGCGCGTTGGTCAGGATCAGGCCGTCGGAGCCGATGATGAAGCCCGAGCCGAGGCCTTGCGTCGGCACTTGGCGCGGTTGCTGGTTCTGGAACGGCTGGAAGAACTGGAAGAACGGCGAGTTGCGCAGCTGCGGCGGGATCTGCGACAGGTCCGGACCGCTGCTCGTCGTCGTTTCACCGCGCACATTGACGTGCACCACGGTCGGTCCGAACTCGCGTACGATCGGCGCGAAGTTCGGGCCGCCGACGGCACCCGATGTCGCCGGCGCGGCGTGGTCGAACAACGCCGGGCTGGCGTGCGAGGCGGCCAGGCCGGATTGGCAGGCGAGAAGGCTGCCGGATCCGATCAGGGCCACCAGCAGCGCAGGGAGCAGACGTTTGGGTTGCATCTTGAGTCTCCGCTTGAGGCAATCGATACCGAAGCATCGCTTGGGTTGAATGATCGATGAAGCCGCTTAGATCTGTCTTAAGGTCGCGCGCCGCGACGGCGTCGCGTCAGCCGCGCTGCGGCGCGATCGCGGCGGCGCGCAGCCCGGCGTCGCGCGACGCGGCGTCGAGCGCGTCGTCGAGCAGCAAGGCGGCGGCCGCGCGCGCCAGACCCGGCGCGCTCTGGATGCCGTAGCCTCCCTGGCCCGCGAGCCAGAACCAGCCGGGCAGGCGCCGATCGAAGCCCACCACCGGCTCGCCGTCGGCGACGAAGCTGCGCAGCCCGGCCCAGGTCGCGCGTGGACGCCGGATGCGCAGCGTGGTGGCCTGCTCGATGGCCCAGATGCCGCCGGCCACGTCGATCTCTTCGGGCTGCACGTCGTGCGGCTCGACCGGGTCGGCGTTGGCCGGAGAGCCGAGCAGGCAGCCTGCGTCGGGCTTGAAGTAGAAGCGCTCGGCCAGGTCGATGACCGTCGGCCAGTCGCGCCATCCGGGTACGTCGGGGGCGTCGAACAGGAACGCGCTGCGCCGCCTGGGCTGCAGTCCGATCGGCGTCGCGCCGACCAGCGCGCCGAGCGCGTCGGCCCAGGCTCCGGCGGCGTCGACGACGACGTCGGCGGCGAAGGTGGCCGCCGCGGTGCGCAGACGCCAGCGGCCTTCGGCGCGCGTGGCTTCGAGCAGTTCGCTGTCGGTGTGCAGTTCGGCGCCGGCGCGGCGCGCGCCGCGCAGGAATCCCTGCAGGATCGAGTCGACGTCCATGTCCAGCGCTTCGGCCTCGAGCAGACCGCCGAGCACCAGTTCGGGACGCAGCGCCGGGCACTGCGCCAGGCACGCATCGGCGTCGAGCTCGCACGGCGGACAGCCGGCCGCGATCAGCTGGCCGCGCAGCGCCGTCAGCGCGGTCGCCGCCCCGTCGTCGTCACGCAGCGCGACGTGCAGCGCGCCGCGGGCGCGCAGCAGCGGCTGCGCGGCGAAGCCGGGAGGCGGGGCGCGATAGAAGCCGCCGCTGGCGCGGGTCGCCGCGCGCACCGCCGGCGGCCCGTACGACGGCATGTACAGCGCAGCCGAGCGGCCGGTGGCGTGGCGTCCGTACTGGGCTTCGCGCTCGAGCAGCAGCGGGGCGACGCCGCGCTCGACGGCCAGCACCCAGGCCAGCGAGGCGCCGGCGATGCCGCCGCCGACAATCGCGATGCGCGGTGCCGTCATCGCCGCCGCGTCACGCCGGCCGTGCGGTCGGGTGCGTGTCGTGCAGGTCGGGAAGGAACGCGGCGAGCATGCCGATCAGCGGCAGGAAGGCACAGACCCGGTACACGCCGACGATGCCGATGACGTCGGCCAATTGGCCCAGCGCGGCCGCGCCGATTCCGCCCAGGCCGAAGGCCAGGCCGAAGAACAGCCCGGCCACCGCACCGACCTTGCCCGGCATCAGTTCCTGCGCGTAGACGATGATCGACGGGAACGCCGACGCCAACACGAAGCCGATCACCGCGGTCAGCGGCGCGCTCCACGCCAGCGGCGCGTACGGCAGCGCGAGGGTGAACGGCGCCACGCCGAGGATCGACGCCCAGATCACGCGTTTGCGCCCGATGCGATCGCCGATCGGTCCGCCGAGCAGGGTTCCGGCGGCGACTGAAGCCAGGAACACGAACAGGTGCAGCTGGGCGTCGCGCACGCCGATGCCGAAGCGCGTCTGCAGGAAGAAGATCAGGTAGGTGTTGATCGACGCCAGGTAGAAGAACTTGGAGAACACCAGCGCCAGCAGCACGGCCAGGGTGCGCCGCACCAGTCCCCGCGGGTGCGCCGGAGCGGCCTCGGCGCGGGCGCTGCGGCGCCCGGGGCGCAACTGGTGGCCGGACCAGCGCCCGACCAGCGCGAGCACGCCCATCGCGAGCAGCGCGGCGACCGAGAACCAGGCCAGGCTGGCTTGGCCGTGCGGCACGATGAACGCGGCCGCCAGCAGCGGGCCCAGCGCGGTGCCGGCGTTGCCGCCGACCTGGAAAATCGATTGCGCGAGGCCGTGGCGTCCGCCCGAGGCCATGCGCGCCACGCGCGACGACTCGGGGTGGAAAATCGACGATCCCATGCCGACGCACGACGCCGCGAGCAAGACGTGGACGAAACTGTCGGCGCGCGCCAGAAGCAGCAGGCCGCAGAAGGTGAAGCCCATGCCGACCGCCAGCGAATAGGGGCGCGGCCTGCGGTCGGCGTACAGCCCGACCAGCGGCTGCAGGATCGACGCCGTGATCTGGTAGGTCAGGGTGATGAAGCCGATCTGGCCGAAACTCAGGTGCAGGTTGGCTTTGAACAGCGGGTAGATCGCCAGCATCAACGACTGCATCATGTCGTTGAGCATGTGCGAGAAACTGATCGCGCCGAGCACCGGGTAGCGGGTTTCGGCGCGCACGGAGGCGATCGGCGCGGACGGGGTCGAGGACATGGCGCGGGCGGTTGCGGCGGTGGCGTTCGGGCAAGGCAAACGCCCAGTCTAGGCGCGCGCGCGAATTCCTGCAGCGGCGCGCTGCGCCCGCGGTTCAGCCGCTCACCGACTCGGCGGCGCCGTACGCCAGGCGCATCGCCGCGAGTGCCGCGTCGGCGGTGATGATGTGGTTCTGCGGCCCGGCGCAGGCGATCTTGCACGCGCCCAGGACATTGCCCAGGCGGCACGAGTCGAGCAGGCTCCAGCCGCGTTCGAGCGCCCACAGCAGCGCGCCGCGGAACGCGTCGCCGCAGCCGGTGGGGTCGACGACCTGCGCCGCGGCGAGCCCTTCGATGCGCGTGCACGCGCCGTCGGCCCAGACGTCGCATCCTTCGGCACCGCGCGTGATCACCAGGCCGCGCAGTTGCCGGGCCAGCTGCGCGGCGTCGAGCTGCAGGCGCTTGAGCACCACCGCGGCTTCGTAATCGTTGAACACCGCCCAGGTCGCCTGGGCGACGAACAGCCGCAGGTCGTCGGCGTCGAACAGGCCCAGCGCCTGGCCCGGATCGAAAACGAAGTCGACCCCGGCCGCGGCCAATTGCGCGGCGTGGTCGAGCATGGCCTGGCGCGCGTCGGGCGCGATGATTCCCAGCCGCAGCCCGGCAAGCGCCGGCACCGGGCGCAGATGCGACCGGCTCATCGCTCCGGGATGGAACGCGGTGATCTGGTTGTTGTCCCGGTCGGTCATGATGTGCGCCTGAGCGGTGTACAGGTCGTGCGCCACCTGGATGTGGGTGCGCGCGATTCCCAGGGCGTCGAGCCGCGCCTCGTAGTCGCCGCCGTCACGCCCCAGCGTGCCCAGCACCACCGGTTCGCCGCCGAGCATGCGCAGGGTGTAGGCGATGTTTCCGGCGCACCCGCCGAATTCGCGGCGCAAGGTCGGGATGTCGAACGCGACATTGAGCGCGTGGATGCGATCGGGCAGGATGTGGTCGGCGAAGCGGCCCGGATAGTCGCTGATGGTGTCGTAAGCGAGGGAACCGCAGATCAGGCAGGACATGTCAATGGAAGGCTTGCGTTGGTTTGGCGGACAGACCGCACTGTAGCGCGCCGGCGTCTTGCTGCGCGCGCTGCCGCGGCGCTATGCTGGGCGCGTTTGGCACCGGCGAGGCCTGCATGATGTCGTCCGCTCTGTCGTCCGGTTTGTCGAGGGATTGCCTGCTCGCCCTGGACCAGGGCACGTCGAGTTCCCGCGCGCTGGTGTTCGGGCCCGGCGGCGACGTCGCCGCGCTGGCGCAACGCGAGCTGCGGCAGCACTATCCGCAGCCCGGCTGGGTCGAGCACGATCCCGCGGTGATCTGGCGCGATCAGCTGGCGTGCGCGCGCGACGCGTTGCGCGGGGCCGCCGCGCGCGGCCTGCGGCCGCAGGCGCTGGGCATCAGCAACCAGCGCGAGACCACGGTGCTGTGGGACCGCGCCAGCGGCGAGCCGGTGCATCCGGCGATCGTCTGGCAGGATCGACGCACCGCGGCGCTGTGCGCGCAGCTGCGCGCGGCGGGCGCCGAAACCGAGGTGCGTGCGCGCACCGGGCTGGTGCTCGATCCGTATTTCGCCGCGACCAAGCTGAAATGGCTGCTCGACACCGTGCCCGGGGCGCGGGCGCGCGCGGCGCGCGGCGAACTGGCATTCGGCACCGTCGACAGCTGGCTGCTGTGGATGCTGTCGGGCGGCGCCGACGCGGCGACGCGCGCGCGCGCGGTGCACGCCACCGACGTCAGCAACGCCGGACGCACGCTGCTGTGGAACATTCACCGCGGCGAATGGGACGACGAACTGCTGCGCCTGTTCGACGTGCCGCGCGCGCTGTTGCCCGACGTGCGCCCGAGCAGCCACCACTATGCCATGAGCGCGCCTGGACTTCTGCCCGATCCGTTGCCGATCGGCGCGCTGGTCGGAGATCAGCAGGCCGCCCTGTTCGGCCAGGGCTGCGTGCGCGCGGGCCAGGCGAAGAACACCTACGGCACCGGCTGTTTCCTGTTGCTGAACACCGGCGACCAGCCACTGACCAGCCGCAACGGGCTGCTGACCACGCCGGCGGCCGGTTCCGGGCAGTTCGCGCTCGAGGGCAGCGTGTTCGTCGGCGGCGCTGTCGTGCAGTGGCTGCGCGACGGCCTGCACGCGATCGGCGGCAGCGCCGAGGTCGAGGCGCTTGCGCGCAGCGTGCCCGACAGCGGCGGGGTGTTCTTCGTGCCGGCGTTCACCGGCCTGGGCGCGCCGTACTGGCGCGCCGACGCGCGCGGGTTGATCTGCGGCATCAGCCGCGGCACCACGGTGGCGCACCTGGCGCGCGCCGCGCTGGAAAGCATCGCGTTCCAGAGCGCCGCGCTGGTCGCGGCGATGGACGCCGACGCGCGCGCGGCGGGCGCTCTGGCGCTGCGCGAACTGCGCGTCGACGGCGGCGCCAGCGCCAACGATCTGCTGATGCAGTTCCAGTCCGATCTGCTGGGAATCGACGTGCTGCGTCCGGCGCAGCTCGAAACCACCGCGCGCGGCGCGGCGTGGCTGGCCGGCTTGAGTTGCGGGGTCTACGCGGGCTGGCACGAACTGGAGCCGCGCTGCGTGGTGCAGCGCCGCTTCGTTCCCGAGCTGGCGCGCGATGCGGCGCGCGCGCGGATGCAGGAATGGGAGCATGCGGTGCGCCGGGCCTTGGCCGAATAGCCGGCCCGCGCCGCGGCGCGTCAGCCGAGCGCGGCGAGCGCGGCCGCGTAATCGGGCTCCTGCGCGATCTCGGGGACCAGTTCGCTGTGCAGCACGCGGTCGTCGACGTCGAGCACGACCACCGCGCGCGCCGTCAGGCCGCGCAGCGGGCCGTCGGCGATGCGCACGCCCCAGGCGTCGAGGAATTCGGCGTGGCGGAAGGTCGACAGCGTGACCACGTTGGCCAGGCCTTCGACGCTGCAAAAGCGCGCCGCGCCGAACGGCAGGTCGGCCGAGACCACCAGCACCACGGTGTCGCGCAGCGACGCGGCGTCGGCGTTGAAATGGCGCGTCGATTGCGCGCAGGTGGGGGTGTCGAGCGACGGCACGATGTTGAGCACCTTGCGCCGGCCGGCGAAGGCGTCCAGCCCGACGTCGTTCAAGGACTTGTCGGTCAGCAGCAGCGCGGGCGCGGACGCGCCGCGCCGGGGCAGTTCGCCGTCGACGCGGGTCGGATTGCCGCGCAGGGTGATCGTCGCCATCGTGGAGTCTCCTTGGGGGACGTCGCGGCCGCTGCCGCGACTCGAGGTGATCGTAGGCGGTGGGCAAAGACCCTGGAGCCGACGGGCCTGCTTGTCCACTGCGCCAGGGAAACGCGCTGCCCAGAGGGCGTTGCGCGACGACGACGGCCTCGGAGGCGCCCTGGCCGAACAGCCGGATCGTGGCCGGCATGCCGGCCGCGGCGGCCCCCAGACCACGGCGCGGCCGCCCGGGCGCAGGTTGTCGCGCAGCCAGGCGAGCAGCGCGGCGGTCGGCGTCCGCCTGGGTCACAGCGTGGATTCCATGCGCACCATTTCGCGTGCGATGTCGTCGGCCGGCAGCGCGGCGCGCTTGGCGAGCCAGATCACGACCAGGCTCCAGATCGCGACCAGGACGACGCCGGGCCAGAAGCCGAGCACGCCATGTCCGCCGCCGACGTTGCTCAGAGCCGACAGCACCCACATGCCGCCGAACCACGCGAGCAGCCACGAAATGTGCTTCCAGCCGAATTCGGCCGCCGGCCTGCCGGCGACGACGTGGAACCACGCCGCATACAGCGCGAAGCCCACGGCCACGAGGATGAACAGGAAGGAGTTGGTCACGTACCCGGTCCAGTAGACGATCCAGTTGCTGGCGATGAACGCCAGCGGAGCGATGATGCCGGCGCCGGGAAGGCGGAACGCACGCTTCAGTTCGGGCTGGCTGTCGCGAAGGATCAGCAGGACGACGGGACCCAGGCCGTAGGTCAGCACGGTGACCGAAGTGATGTAATTGACCATCTTCTGCCACGCGGGAAACGGCAGCAGGAACAGCACTCCGACGACCCACATCACGAGCACCGACAGCAGCGGCACCTGCGCGCGGTTGAGACGGGTCAGCCAGCGCGGGCCGGCGCCGAGTTCGCCGACCGCGAACAGGATGCGCGAGCCGCCGGTGACGTACATCAGCCCGGTGCCCCCGGGCGAGATGTACGCGTCGACGTACAGGAGTGTTGCCAGCCAGCCCATGCCGAGGCTTGCGGCCAGAGCAGCGAACGGCCCCGCATCGCCCGAGAACGCGACCGCGGACCAGCCGTGCGCGATGTCGGCCGGGCGCAGTGCCGACAGATAGCCGAATTGCAGCAGGATGTACACCGCTGCCGAAAGCAACACCGAGCCGATCACCGCCAGCGGAATGTTGCGCCCGGGATTCGCGCTTTCGCCGCCGAGGTCGATCGCGGTGCGGAACCCCAGATAGCTGAACACGATTCCCGCCGCCGGAAGCGCCAGGAAAATGCCGTCGAAGTCGTAGCCGCCGCGGTGTGCGTTCCACACCGACTCGCCGGCCGGCCAGTGGATGTGCGCGCCGACGACGATCAGCGCCAGCGCCGTGCCCAGCGGCACGGCGATCTTCCACCAGGTGATGGTCGAGTTGACTCCCAGCAGCTTGCGCACCGCCAGCAGGTTCAGCAGCGCGAACACTCCGAGCAGCAGGGAACAGGCGACGAACCCGGGCGCCGAAAGCATGCCCGCGCTGTGCGGCCGCAGGAAATAGGGCAGGTAATTGTTGGCGTAGGTCACGACGGCCTCGGCTTCGACCGCGGGGACCGCCACGTAGGCCAGGAACAGCATCCAGCCCCACAAGCGCCCGAGCGCGTCGCCGTGGGTGGCGTGGCTCATGTGCACGAGTGCGCCGGAGCGGGGGAACAGCGCCGCGAGTTCGGCGAAGCACAACGCGATGAGCATGATGATCACCGCCCCGACGATCCAGCTCCAGAGACTCAGCGGTCCGGCGATGCGCGACGCGTGAAAGGCTCCGAACAGCCAGCCGGAGCCGATCATGCTGGTGGTGCTGGCGAACAGCAGGCCGATGACGCGCGCGTCGCGGCGCAGGCCGGGCGCAGCGGGTGGATGGGTCGCCATGACGTCTCTCCCCTGGTTGTCGCCCGGTGTGGCGCTCAGGCGCGGAAGGTCATGCAGCCTGCCTCCGCGCGCAACGTCGTGCCGAGCCGGAATGGTCCTTTCCGTTTTAGCCGTTGTTGTTGGCGAATGAAGTAACAAACCGCACGATGCATCGCGCCGGCCGCAGAAACGGCGCACGAAAAAAGGCCGCAAGTTCCTGATCAAACTGGATCTTGCGGCCTTCTGCGCACGGTCGTGCACGGCATCTTGGTGGAGAGGAGGAGGATCGAACTCCCGACCTTCGCATTGCGAACGCGACGCTCTCCCAGCTGAGCTACCCCCCCAATGAAGCGAGCATCATAACCCGGATCAATCCGCGTGTCTACGGCGGAACACCCATCGGGTGGCGTCCGAAGCGTCCGGCGTCCAGCGGTAGCCGCCGGCGTCGAAGCCCTTCAGCGCCTGCGGGTCGTCGATGCGGTGTTCGATGGCGAAGCGCGCCATCATCCCGCGCGCGCGCTTGGCGTAAACGCCCACGACCTTGTAGCCGCCGTCGCCGCGCGCGTCCTGGAACACCGGCTGCACCGTCGGATGGCGCAGCGCGGCGAAGTCGACCGCGCCGAAATATTCGTCGGACGCGAGGTTGACCAGCACCGGATGGGCGTGGCCGCGCAGCTGCGCGCGCAGCGCGTCGGCGATGCGCGTTCCCCAGTACGCGTACAGGTCGCGCCCGGCGGGGTTGGCCAGCCGCGTGCCCATCTCGAGCCGATACGGCTGCATCAGGTCGAGCGGGCGCAGCACGCCGTACAGCCCGGACAGCACCGCGACGTGCCGCTGCGCCCATTCCAGGTCTTCGCGCGACAGGCCGCGCGCGGCCAGGCCGTCGTAGACGTCGCCGTCGAAGGCGAGCAGCGCGGCACGGCTGTTGTCGGCGGTGAAGCTGCGCGACCACGCTGCGTAGCGGTTGGCGTTGAGCACCGCGAGCCTGTCGGAAATGCCCATCAGGCGCGACAGCGCGGGCGGGTCGAGCGCGCGCAGCAGCGCGATCAGTTCGGCCGCCTCGCGCTTGAAGCGCGGCTGGGTGGTCGGCACCGGAGGGATCGGCGAGGTGTAGTCGAGCGTTTTCGCGGGGGACAGGACGATCAGCATCGGGGCGGCGGCGGGCAGGGCGTTGAGCCGGCTGCGGCAGTCCTGCGCGGCACGGCGCGCGTGGCCGGGCCGCGCGCCGGAAACATGGTATCGGGCGCGTCCGCGCCGTGCAGGCGCAGGGGCACCGGAGGACGCGCACGGCGTCGTCGGTGTCTAATCGTGCCCAACCGCAGCCGGACGCCGCGCGAACGCGCGGCTTCGCAAGGCGCGTGTGCATCGAGGTGATCCATGTCCGATTCCACGGTTTCGAACCAGCCGGGCGAGCACGGCGGCAACGCTCCGCTGCGCGTCGGTTTCATCGGCTTGGGCGCGATGGGCTGGCCGATGTGCGGCCACCTGCAGCGCGCCGGCCACGGGCTGCGCGTGTACGCGCGCGATGCGGCCAAGCGCGCGCGCGCCGCGGCCGCCGGCATGCAGGTCTGCGCCAGCCCGGCCGAGGTCGCGCGCGGCGCGCAGGTGGTGTTCACCAACGTCACCTCGACCGACGACGTCGCGCAGGTGCTGCTCGGCGCCGACGGCGTGGCGCACGGCGCGGCCGCAGGGCTGCTGTGCATCGACCACAGCACCATCGCGCCGGCCGGCGCGCGCCGCATCGCCGAGGCGCTGCGCGCGCGCGGCATCGACTTCGTCGACGCGCCTGTGTCGGGCGGCGAGCGCGGCGCGATCGACGCCAGCCTGACGATCATGCTCGGCGGCGACGAGGCGCCTTGCGCACGCGCGCTGCCGCTGCTGCGCGCGTACGGGCGCAGCATCAGCCGCGTCGGCGGCAGCGGCGACGGCCAGGTGGCCAAGCTGTGCAACCAGATCGTGCAGGTGATCAACATCGAGGGCATCGCCGAGGCGATGCGCTTCGCCGCCGCCGAAGGCGCCGATCTGCAGCGCGTGCTGCAGGCGATTTCGGCCGGTTTCGCCGGCAGCCGCATGCTCGACCTGATGGGCCCGAAAATGGTCGCGCGCGACTTCGCCGCAGGAATCCAGGCGCGGCTGCACGCGAAGGATTTCGGCCTCGCCGCCGACGCCGCGGCCGCCGCCGGGCTGCGGCTGCCGGCGCTGGCCGCGGTGCGCGCGCAGCTGCAGCAGCTGATGGCGCTGGACCTGGGACAAAGCGACACCAGCGCGCTGCTGCAGGTGCTCGAGCACGGTTGAAGCGCGCACGCGCAAAAAAAACGGGGCCCGGTGGGCCCCGTCCGCTTTGCCTTGAGGAGAGCGCGCGTCAGGCCGCGATCAGCTGGCGCAGCACGAACGGCAGGATGCCGCCGTGGCGGTAGTAGTCGACTTCGATCGGGGTGTCGATGCGCAGCCGCACCGTGACCTTCTGGTCGGCCCTGCCGTCGCGGTGCACGACCAGTGTGGCGTCCTGTTGCGGCTTGATGTCGTCGCCGAGCAGCACATCGAAGCTCTCGCTGCCGTCGATTCCCAGGCTCTGCCACGAATCGTCGCCGAGGAACTGCAGCGGCAGCACGCCCATGCCGATCAGGTTGGAGCGGTGGATGCGCTCGAAACTGCGCGCCACGACCGCCTTCACGCCCAGCAGCTGGGTGCCCTTGGCCGCCCAGTCGCGGCTCGATCCGGTGCCGTACTCCTCGCCGGCCAGGATCACGGTCGGCGTGCCGGCCGCGATGTACTGCATCGCCGCGTCGTAGATGTACATCTTCTGTCCGCCCGGCTGCATCAGCGTGACGCCGCCTTCCTCGCGCGAGCCGTCGGCCGCCGGCGGAATCATCAGGTTCTTGATGCGCACGTTGGCGAAGGTGCCGCGCATCATCACCTCATGGTTGCCGCGGCGCGAGCCGTAGCTGTTGAAGTCGGCCTTGGCCACGCCGTTGGCCAGCAGCCACTGGCCGGCCGGCGAGCTTTCCTTGATCGAGCCGGCGGGCGAGATGTGGTCGGTGGTGATCGAGTCGCCGAACAGCGCCAGCGCGCGCGCGCCGGTGACGCTGCTGGCGGCGGCGGCCGGGGTCATGGTGAAGCCGTCGAAGAACGGCGGCTGCGCGATGTAGGTGCTGGCCGGCCAGTCGTAGACCTGGCCCGAGGATTTCGGAATCTGGTTCCACAGCTTGCCCGGCTTGTCCTCGACCTGCGCGTAGTTGGCCTTGTATGCCTTCGGGTCGAGCGCGACCTTCAGCAGCTTGTTGACCTCTTCGGTGGTCGGCCAGATGTCGCCGAGGTAGACCGCGCGGCCGCCCTTGCCGGTGCCCACCGGCTCGGTCATCAGGTCGCGGGTGACGTTGCCGGCGATGGCGTAGGCGACGACCAGCGGCGGCGAGGCCAGGAAGTTGGCCTTCAGGTTCGGGTGGATGCGGGCTTCGAAGTTGCGGTTGCCCGACAGCACCGCGGCGCACACCAGATCGTTGTCGACGATCGCGGCGTCGATGTCATCGGCCAGGCCGCCGGCATTGCCGATGCAGGTCGTGCAGCCGTAGCCGGCGGTGTAGAAGCCCAGCTTCTCCAGGTACGGCAGCAGCCCGGTGCGCTCGAGGTACTCGGTGACCACGCGCGATCCCGGAGCCAGCGAGGTCTTGACGTGCTTTTTCACCTTCAGCCCGGCCTCGACGGCCTTCTTCGCCAGCAGGCCGGCGGCCAGCAGCACGCTGGGGTTGGAGGTGTTGGTGCACGAGGTGATGGCGGCGATCAGCACGTCGCCGTCGCGCAGTTCGGTGCCGGCGCTGGTCTTCACGGACCGGCCCAGGCGATCGGCCGGCTGGTTGAAGCCGCCCTGGTCCATCGGCGCGGCGAACAGTTCGCTGAAGCGCGACTTGACGTTGCCCAGCTCGATGCGGTCCTGCGGGCGCTTCGGACCGGCCAGCGACGGCGCCACGCTGCCCAGGTCCAGGCTCAGCACGCTCGAGTAGTCGATGTCGCCGGCCTTCGGCACGCCGTACATCTTCTGCGCCTTGAAGTACGCCTCGAGCGCCTCGAGCTCGGTCTTGGTGCGGCCGGTGCCCTTGAAGTAGGCGATGGTCTTGTCGTCGACCGGGAAGAAGCCCATCGTGGCGCCGTATTCGGGGGCCATGTTGGCGATGGTCGCGCGGTCGGTCACGCTCAGGGACGCGGTGCCTTCGCCGAAGAACTCGACGAACTTGCCGACCACTTTGTGCCGGCGCAGCATTTCGGTCACGGTCAGCACCAGGTCGGTGGCGGTGACGCCGCCGCGCAGCGCGCCCTTGAGCTCGACGCCGACCACGTCGGGGGTGAGGAAGTACACCGGCTGGCCGAGCATGCCGGCTTCGGCCTCGATGCCGCCGACGCCCCAGCCGACCACACCGACGCCGTTGATCATGGTGGTGTGGCTGTCGGTGCCGACCAGGGTGTCGGGGTAGTAGACGTCGCCGGCGCCCTTGTGCACGCCGCGCGCCAGGTATTCGAGGTTGATCTGGTGGACGATGCCGAATCCGGGAGGCACGACGCCGAAGGTGTCGAACGCCTGCATGCCCCACTTCATGAACTGGTAGCGTTCACGGTTGCGCTGGAACTCGAGCTGCATGTTCAGATCGAGCGCCTTCTTGTTGCCGTAGTTGTCGATCATCACCGAGTGGTCGACGACCAGGTCGACCGGAACCAGCGGCTCGATCGCCTTCGGCTTGGCGCCGCTGGCCGCGGCCACCGAGCGCATCGCCGCCAGATCGGCCAGCAGCGGCACGCCGGTGAAGTCCTGCAGCACGACGCGGGCGAGCACGAAGGGGATTTCGTCGACGCGCTTGGCGGTCGGCTTCCAGCCGGCGAGCTGGCGCACGTGCTCGGCGGCGACGCGCTTGCCGTCGCAGTTGCGCAGCACCGACTCGAGCACCACGCGGATCGACACCGGCAGGCGCGACACGTCGATGCCGAGTTCCTTGCCCAGTTGCGGGATCGAATAGAACTTGCCGGCCTTGCCGCTGGCCGTCTTGAACGACTTCAGCGTGCCGGCGAAGGCATGCTTGGGAGCTTGAGCGTTTTTGGGGGTCTTGGTCGCCATGGCGGACTCCGGGTTGGAAATGGGGGTGCGGTGTTCGGGTGGATCGTTCGCGCGGCAGCGGCGGAGTCGGGTCGGGCGTCGGCGGCGCGGATGTTCAGCGGCTGGCGACCACAGGGTTGCAGTCGTCGGCCAGCCGGGTCATGTTTTTCTGATCGAACAACATGCTCTTGGCCGGGATCTGGATGACCACCAGGCCGACGCGCGCGTCGTCGAAGTGGTACGCGC
Organism: Pseudomonadota bacterium; assembly: GCA_021798395.1. Lineage (GTDB taxonomy): Bacteria > Pseudomonadota > Gammaproteobacteria > Burkholderiales > Burkholderiaceae_C > Thiomonas_A. The sequence continues at coordinate 7,067 of JAJZHS010000004.1, read as the reverse complement.
CGGTGGTCGTCGGGTCGCGGTCGAGGCGGTAGCGGCGACCTTTCCAGATCAGTTCGAGCGAATTGCTGGCGACGTGTTCGATGTCCAGCGACTTGTGGTCGCTGCAGCGCATGAAGCCCGACTTCATCGGATAGGTCGGCTGAACCGCCGGTGTGGCCAGTGTGGTGCCGGTATACAGCAGGGCTGCGGCGGCCAGCGCGAAGCGTCCGAGGTGCATGGCAATGTCTCCGAAGCGAAAAATCACGTTTTCCGCTCCGGGCAGAATCGGGGACGCTGCTCGCGCGGCACGAACGACATGTCGTCGGCGGCAGAGTTTACTGCGCGGACGACGCGTCGCAGGAGCGCCGCAGCGGGGGCTGAGCGCGGCCGCTCAAAGCAGGTGCTTGACGCCGTCGCGCTCCTCGAGCAGTTCGGCCAGCGTCTTGTCGATGCACTGCTGCGAGAAGGCGTCGATCGGCAGCCCGTCGATGCGCTGGTATTCGCCGCCGGCGCAGGTCACCGGGTAGCCGAACACGATGTCCTCGGGGATGCCGTAGGCGCCGTCGGACGGGATTCCCATCGTCACCCAGCGGCCGTTGGTTCCCAGCACCCAGTCGTGCATGTGGTCGATCGCCGCGTTGGCCGCCGACGCCGCCGAACTCAGGCCGCGCGCCTCGATGATCGCCGCGCCGCGCTTGCCCACGGTCGGCAGGAAGGTGTTGCGGTTCCAGTCGTCGTCTCCGATCATGTCCTTGACCGACTTGCCGTCGATGGTGGCGAAGCGGTAGTCGGCGTACATGCTCGGCGAGTGGTTGCCCCAGACGCAGAATTTCTCGATCGACGACACCGGACGCCCGACCTTGGCCGCCAGCTGCGACAGGCCGCGGTTGTGGTCCAGGCGCAGCATGGCGGTGAAGCTCTTCTTCGGCAGGTCGGGGGCCGACTTCATCGCGATGTGGGCGTTGGTGTTGGCCGGGTTGCCGACCACCAGCACGCGCACGTCGCGCTTGGCCACCGCGTTCAGCGCCTTGCCCTGCGCGGTGAAGATCTGCGCGTTGGCCGCCAGCAGGTCGCGGCGCTCCATGCCCGGGCCGCGCGGGCGCGCGCCGACCAGCAGCCCGCAGTCGATGTCCTTGAACGCGGTGTTCGGGTCGCTGTGCCCGGTCATCCCGGCGAGCAGCGGGAACGCACAGTCGTCGAGTTCCATCATCACGCCCTTGAGCGCCTTCTGCGCCTTCTCGTCGGGGATCTCGAGCAACTGCAGGATCACCGGCTGGTCCTTGCCGAGCATTTCGCCCGACGCGATACGGAACAGCAGGGCGTAGCCGATCTGGCCGGCGGCGCCGGTGACGGCGACACGCATGGGGGCTTTGGACATCTTGATCTCCGAAAGTGGGGTGGCTTCGGTTGCAGGCCGCGGACGGCATCGGTCGCGCGGAAAGAAACTCAAACCGACATTAGAGCGTTCATGATGCGATGCATCAAGCGCGCTGATGGCGGCCGGGACACGCTCCGGCGTCGACGCGCCAGTGTAGGGAAGGCCCGCGGCAGCGTCAATGGACTTATGTCATATATAAGACATCTATTAGGTCATGCTGGACAAGGCGGCGGTCGTGTGCTGCAATGCAGCGCATGGCCACCTCGTCGCACCCCCAGCATCCGTCCGGCAGCGCGGCCGCGGGCGCGCCGGTGTTCAGCCCGCTGTACCAGCAGATCAAGGCGTTGATCACGCGCAGCTTGCAGTCGGGCGAATGGAAGCCTGGCGAGTTGATCCCCAGCGAGGCCGAACTCGCGGTGCGCTACGGCGTCAGCCAGGGCACGGTGCGCAAGGCGATCGACGAGCTCGCCGCCGACAACCTGCTGATGCGCCGCCAGGGGCGAGGCACCTTCGTCACGACCCACCACGAGGAGCAGGTCAAGTTTCGCTTCCTGCGTCTGGTGCCGGACGACGATTCGGGTCCGGCGCTGCGCATGGAGCGCGAATTCCTCGCCTGCCACCGGGTGCGTGCCGCCGCCGACGTGGCGCGCCTGCTCGCCGTGAAGTCCGGCGACATGGTGCTGGAGATCCGGCGGGTGCTGCGCATCGCCGGGCGGCCGCTGGTCTACGAGGACATCTACCTGCCGGCGGCACCGTTTCGCGGCTTGACCGCCGAACGCCTCGAGGGGTACAAGGGCCCGCTGTACGCGCTGTTCGAGTCGGAGTTCGGCACCCGCATGGTGCGCGCCGAGGAGAAGATCCGTGCCGTCGCCGCCGGCGGCGACGAGGCGACGTTGCTGCAGGTCGAGCCGGGGCAGGCTTTGCTTTCGGTCGAGAGACTTTCATTCAGTTACGGAGACCAGGCGGTCGAACTGCGCCGCGGGCTGTACGTGACGACGCACCACCACTATCGCAACACGCTGAGCTGAACGATTTCAACGAGGCTGCCGCGGGCGGCGCGTGTTGCGCCGCAATACCATGGCTGCCGCAATTCGCCGAAGGACCGACCATCATGCCCACCGTTCCATCTCGCAAGCGGCCCGAGTACCGCAACATCCACATCACCGATTTGATGACCTACCGGCTGCCGCTGGCCGGATTCGTCTCGATCCTGCATCGCATCAGCGGCGCCGTGATGTTCCTGCTGCTGCCTCTGGTGCTGTGGCTCTTCGACCTCAGCCTGCGTTCGGCGCAGGGCTGGGACGCCGCGGCCGCGGCGTTGGCATCCTGGCCGGCGAAGATCGTCGCGCTGGGGCTGTTCTGGGCCCTGGTGCACCATCTGTGCGCCGGCATCCGCCACGTCGCGATGGAAGTGCTGCACACCCTCGGCAAGGACGACGGCCGCCGCTACGCAGTCGGCACGCTGGTCGTGTCGCTGCTGATGACCGCGGCGTTCGCCGTGCACCTGTTCACCGGAGCCTGAAATGAGCCAGAAGGATTACGGCGCGCAGCGACTGGTCGTCGGCGCGCATTACGGTCTGCGCGACTGGTTGGCGCAGCGCGTCACCGCGGTGGTGCTGGCGGCGTACGCGCTGTTCCTGCTCGCGTTCTTCGTCTGGCCGCAGCCGCTGAGCTACGCGCGCTGGAGCGGACTGTTCGCGGCGCAGCCGATGAAGCTGTTCTCGCTGGTCGCGTTCGTCGCTCTGCTGTTCCACGTGTGGATCGGCGTGCGCGACATCTGGATGGATTACATCAAGCCGGTCGGGCTGCGCCTGGTGCTGCAGTCGGCCACCATCGTCTGGCTCGTGGCCTGCACCGGCTGGGCCGTGCAAGTCCTGTGGAGGGTTTGAGCCGTGCAAGTGAACAAACGCAAATTCGACGTCGTGATCGTCGGCGCTGGCGGCTCCGGGCTGCGCTGCGCGCTGCAGCTGGCGCGCGCCGGGCGCGACGTGGCGGTGCTGTCCAAGGTGTTTCCGACGCGGTCGCACACGGTGGCCGCGCAAGGCGGCATCAGCGCCTCGCTGGGCAACATGAGCGAGGACAACTGGTACTGGCACATGTTCGATACCGTCAAGGGCTCGGACTACCTCGGTGACCAGGACGCCATCGAGTTCATGTGCCGCGAAGCTCCGAGCGCGGTGTACGAACTCGAGCATATGGGCATGCCGTTCGACCGCAATCCCGACGGAACGATCTACCAGCGCCCGTTCGGCGGCCATACCGCCAACCTGGGCGAGAAGCCGGTGCAGCGCGCCTGCGCCGCCGCCGACCGCACCGGGCACGCGCTGCTGCACACCCTGTACCAGCAGAACGTCGCCTCGCGCACCCACTTCTTCGTCGAATGGATGGCGCTGGATCTGGTGCGCGACGCCGACGGCGACGTGGTCGGCGTGGTGGCGATGGAAATGGAGACCGGCGAAGTCACGCTGTTCGAGGCCAAGGCCACGGTGCTGGCCACCGGAGGTGCCGGGCGCATTTTCCAGGCCTCGACCAACGCCTACATCAACACCGGCGACGGCCTGGGAATGGCCGCGCGCGCCGGAATCGCGCTGCAGGACATGGAATTCTGGCAGTTCCACCCCACCGGCGTGGCCGGCGCCGGCGTGCTGATCACCGAAGGCGTGCGCGGTGAGGGCGGCATTCTGCTCAACGCCAACGGCGAGCGCTTCATGGAACGTTACGCGCCGACCTACAAGGACCTGGCGCCGCGCGACTTCGTCTCGCGCTCGATGGACCAGGAGATCAAGGAAGGGCGCGGCTGCGGTCCGCACAAGGACCACGTGCTGCTCAAGCTCGACCACCTCGGCGCCGAGACCATCCACAAGCGGCTGCCGTCGATCGCCGAGATCGCGCTCAAGTTCGCCAACGTCGACTGCACCAAGGAGCCGATTCCTGTGGTGCCGACCATCCACTACCAGATGGGCGGGGTGCCGACCAACATCCACAGCCAGGTTCTCAGCGTGGCCGCCGACGGCAGCGAAAGCGTGGTCGGCGGGCTGTACGCGATCGGCGAGTGCTCGTGCGTCAGCGTGCACGGCGCCAACCGCCTGGGAACCAACTCGCTGCTCGACCTGGTGGTGTTCGGTCGCGCCGCGGGCAACCACATCCACGCCAGCGAGCGGGTCGGCAGCGGGCACAAGGCGATTCCGGCCGACGCCGCCGACCGGTCGCTGGCGCGGCTGGCGCGGCTCGACGCGTCGACCTCCGGCGAGGCCATCCAGGACGTCGCCGGCGCGATCCGCACGACCATGCAGAAGCACTGCGGCGTGTTCCGTACCGACGAGTTGCTGGTCGAGGGCGTGCGCGAAATCGGCGAAGTGGCCAAGCGCGTCGGCGCGATCCATCTGAAGGACAAGTCGCAGGTGTTCAACACCGCGCGCGTCGAGGCGCTCGAAGTCGAGAACCTGATCGAGGTCGCGCAGGCCACGATGGTTTCGGCCGCGGCGCGCAAGGAAAGCCGCGGCGCGCATTCGCACCGCGACTTCCCCGAGCGCGACGACGCCAACTGGCTCAAGCACACGCTGTGGTACAGCGAAGGCAACCGGCTGGCGTACCGCGAGGTACAAATGAAGCCGCTGAGCGTCGACACCTTCAAACCCAAGGCACGCACTTTCTGACGCAGCACGCGCGGAGAACACCCCATGACTCGCAGAATGAAGTTTTCGATCTACCGCTACGACCCGGACAAGGACGCGCGGCCGTAC
>JAJZHS010000004.1:0-1957 GCA_021798395.1 Pseudomonadota bacterium | reverse complement strand
ATGCAGGACTACGAGGTCGAGCTCAAGGACACCGACCGCATGCTGCTCGACGCGCTGATGCGCATCAAGGCCGACGTCGACGAGACGCTGTCGTTCCGCCGCTCGTGCCGCGAAGGCGTGTGCGGCTCCGACGGCATGAACATCAACGGCAAGAACGGACTGAGCTGCACCACCAACCTGCTCACGCTGAGCGAACCGGTGGTCCTCAAGCCGCTGCCCGGGTTGCCGGTGGTGCGCGACCTGATCGTCGACATGACGCAGTTCTTCAACCAGTACCACTCGATCAAGCCGTACCTGATCAACGACACCCCGCCGCCGGAGAAGGAGCGTCTGCAGACTCCCGAGCAGCGCGAAGTGCTCGACGGCCTTTACGAGTGCATCCTGTGCGCCAGCTGCTCGACCTCGTGCCCGAGCTTCTGGTGGAACCCGGACAAGTTCGTCGGCCCGGCCGGTCTGCTGCAGGCGTATCGCTTCATCGCCGACAGCCGCGACGAGGCCACCGGCGCGCGACTCGACAACCTGGAGGATCCGTACCGTCTGTTCCGTTGCCACACCATCATGAACTGCGTTGACGTCTGCCCGAAGAGCCTCAATCCGACGGCAGCGATCAGCAGCATCAAGAACATGCTGCTGCGACGCGCAGTCTGAGTCCGCGTGATGCGCCAAGCCGTCGTCATCGATGCCGCCGCGCTGCGCCGCCTGCGCTGGCGCGCGCGCCGCGGGCTGCTCGAGAACGACATCCTCATCACCCGGTTCCTCGACCGTCACGCCGCCAGCCTGAGCCCGCAGGACTGGCAGGCCCTGCAGGGCCTGCTCGAGCTCGACGACAACCCCCTGCTCGAGCTGTTGCTCGGCCACGCCGAGCTGCCCGAGGCGTTGCGCAGCGAAGCACATCGGCGGGTGCTGCAGCTGCTGCGCGAGGCCTGACGGTCGCCCATTCATCACCCGCCCCACATCTCCTGGAGCCTATTCCCATGACCCCATCCGACGTGAAAGCCACGCTGTCCTTCTCCGACGGTTCGCCCAGTGTCGAACTGCCGATCCACAAGGGCACCGTCGGCCCCGACGTGATCGACATCCGCAAGCTGTACGGGCAGACCGGCAAGTTCACCTACGACCCCGGCTTCCTGTCGACCGCATCGTGCAATTCGGCGATCACCTACATCGACGGCGACAAGGGCGAACTGCTGTATCGCGGCTACCCGATCGACCAGCTCGCGGTGAACTGCGACTACATGGAAACCTGCTACCTGATCCTGTACGGCGAACTGCCGAACGCGACGCAGAAGGCGGATTTCGTCAAGCGCGTGACCCAGCACACGATGGTCAACGAGCAGATGCAGTTCTTCCTGCGCGGCTTCCGCCGCGACGCGCATCCGATGGCGGTGCTGACCGGCCTGGTCGGCGCGATGTCGGCGTTCTACCCCGACTCGATCAACCTGAACGACGCGCACCAGCGCGACATCTCGGCGGTGCGGCTGATCGCCAAGATGCCGACCCTGGTGGCGATGGCCTACAAGTACAACATGGGCCAGCCGTACATGTATCCGCAGAACCGGCTGAGCTACGCCGGAAACTTCATGCGGATGATGTGGGCCACGCCGTGCGAGGCCTACGAGCCGAACCCGGTGATCGAGCGCGCGCTCGACCGCATTTTCATCCTGCACGCCGACCACGAGCAGAACGCTTCGACCTCGACCGTGCGGCTGTGCGCGTCCAGCGGCACCAACCCGTTCGCGGCGATCGCCGCCGGCGTGGCCTGCCTGTGGGGCCCGGCGCACGGCGGCGCCAACGAGGCGTGCCTGAACATGCTCGACGAAATCCAGGCCCAGGGTGGGGTGGCGTCGATCGGCAAGTTCATCGACCAGGTCAAGGACAAGAACTCGTCGGTGCGGCTGATGGGCTTCGGCCACCGCGTCTACAAGAACTACGACCCGCGCGCCAAGCTGATGCGCGA
>JAJZHS010000122.1 GCA_021798395.1 Pseudomonadota bacterium | reverse complement strand
CGGCGGGCTGCGGCTGGGGCGGCCGCTGCTCGGCGTCGGCGCGGGCGCGTTGCGCGCGCTGCTCGACGCCCAGCGCGTGCCCTACGTGGTCGACGCCATGAACGCCGACCCGGCGTGGCGCCGCAGCCGCATCCGGCACGAATTGCTGCCGCTGATCGCGCGCCTGGAGCCGGGTTACGCGCGCACCCTGGCGCGCAGCGCGCGGCTGTGCGCGCAGGCCGCGGCGGCGCTGCAGGCGCAGGCCGAAGCGGACCTGCGCGGCTGCACCGACGGCAGCGGCGCACTGCTGCTGGACGCGCTGCGCGCATTGCCGCGGCCGCGCCTGGCCGAGGTCCTGCGCGCCTGGCTCGGCGCATCGGGCGTGCGCAGCAGCGCGGCCCAGATCGACGAACTGTGCCGCCAACTGGAGCACAGCGCGCAAGGCGCGTCGCGCCTGCGCCTGCGCGTGGGCGCGACGCACGCGGTGTGGCGCGACGGCGCGCGCCTGTGTTGCGGCGCACAGCGCATCCTATAATGACGCGTTTTTCGTCGCGCGCGGGTGTTTCGCGGCGCGCGGCCAATCTTCCCCAGGTACCATGGCGCTCATCGTCCAGAAGTACGGCGGCACCTCAGTCGGATCCGTCGAACGCATCAAGAACGTCGCGCGGCGCGTCATCAAATGGGCCGACGCCGGCCATCAGGTGGTGGTTGTCGTGTCGGCGATGTCGGGCGAGACCAATCGCCTGATCGCGCTGGCGCGCGAAATCCAGCCGGAACCCGACCCACGCGAACTCGACGTCGTCGCGGCCACCGGCGAGCAGGTCACCATCGGCCTGTTGGCGATGGCGCTGAAGGCGCTCGGGCGCGACGCGCGCAGCTACACCGGCGCGCAGGTCGGCGTGCACACCGACAGCGCCCACACCAAGGCGCGCATCGAGTCGATCGACGAGCAGCGCATCCGCGACGACCTCGCGCAGGGGCGCGTGGTCGTCGTCGCCGGTTTCCAGGGCATCGACGCGCAGGGCAACATCACGACCCTGGGGCGCGGTGGTTCGGACACCTCGGGCGTGGCGCTGGCGGCGGCGTTGGGCGCCGACGAATGCCAGATCTACACCGACGTCGACGGTGTCTACACCACCGATCCGCGGGTCGTCGCGGAAGCCAGCAAGCTGGCGACCATCACCTTCGAGGAAATGCTGGAGATGGCCAGCCTGGGCTCCAAGGTGCTGCAGATCCGCTCGGTCGAATTCGCCGGCAAGTACCGCGTGCGCCTGCGCGTGCTGTCGAGCCTGACCCCTTGGGACGTTCCGCTGGAGCAGGAAATGCGCAGCGGCACGCTCATCACCTTCGAGGAAGACCAGCAGATGGAACGAGCCGTCGTTTCCGGCATCGCGTTCGCGCGCGACGAAGCCAAGATCACCGTGGTCGGCGTGCCCGACCGCCCGGGAATCGCCTACCAGATCCTCAGCGCGGTCGGTGGCGCGAACATCGAAGTCGACATGATCGTGCAGAACCAGAGCGTGGCCGGTTACACCGATTTCTCGTTCACGGTCGGTCGCGGCGACTACGCGCGCGCCCTGGACATCCTGAAGACCGGCGTGCAGTCCCATATCGGCGCCAAGGACATCATCGGCGACCCGAAGGCGTGCAAGGTGTCGATCGTCGGCGTGGGCATGCGTTCGCACGCTGGGGTGGCCAGCACCATGTTCCGCACCTTGTCCGAGGAAGGCATCAACATCCAGATGATCTCGACCTCGGAAATCAAAGTGTCGGTATTGATCGACGAGAAATACCTCGAACTGGCCGTGCGCGCGCTGCACAAGGCATTCGATCTCGACGCCGCGGCCTGACGCGCTGCGGCAAGATGCTCCGGGGCCTTCAGGCTCCGGCCTGCGGCGCTGGGAAGTGCACGCGCACGCGCAGGCCACCGATGGGCGCGTCGAGCAGTTCGATGCGCGCGCCGCAGCGCGCGGCGACGCGGGCGACGATCGCCAGCCCCAGCCCGCTGCCGCCGGCCGGCGCCGCCTCGCCGCGGTAGAAGCGGTCGAACACCCGCGCGCGCTCGTCCGGCGGGATTCCGGGGCCCGAGTCGTCGACTTCGAGCTCGGCGCCGGCTCCGGCGCGGTGGATGCGCAGGTCGACGCGACCGCCTTTCGGCGTGTAGCGCACGGCGTTGTCGACCAGATTGCGCACCATCATGCGCAGCCCCTGCGGCGGAGCCAGCACGGCGACCTCGTCGGCCTGCTCGAGTCCGGCGTCGATGCCGCGGCTTTGCGCCAGGTCGACGGTGTCGGACAGTGCCAGCCTGGCCGCCTGCACCAGCGAGGTCGGCTGCATGTCCTCCGGGGCGGCCGAGTCGGCGCGGGCCAGCGCCAGCAACTGTTCGACCAGATGGGTGGCGCGCTCCAGCCCGGCGGAGACGCGCTGCTGCGCCACGCGCTGCGTCTGCGCGTCGTGCGCGCGGCCGAGCATCTGCACCTGCAGCTTCAGCGCCGCCAGCGGCGAGCGCAGTTCGTGCGCCGCGTCGGCGACGAAGGCCTGCTGGGCGTCGAAGGCCTGGCGGGTGCGCGCGAACAGCCCGTTCATCGCCCGCACCACCGGCTGCATCTCGGGCATCACGGCGTTCGGCTCGATCGGGTCGGCGGCGGTGGCGGCGCGGTTCTCGAGTTCGGCCGCCAGCGTGCGCAGCGGACGCAGCGAGCGGCGCACGACCCATGCCACCACCAGCAGCAGCGCCGGCGCCACCAGCAACTGGGGCCAGACCGACTCGGCCGCGAAGGTCAACGCCAGCGCGCGCCGGGTCTGCACCGGTTGCGCGACCTGGATCGTGCGCCCTCCGGCCTGCATCGAGAAGATCCGCCACGGCTGGCCTTCGACGCGCGCGTTGGTGTAGCCGAGCACGGCCTGGTCGGGCATTTCCAGCCGCGGCCGCGAGACGTAGATGCGCCGGCCGTCGGGCGCCCATACCTGCACCACATAGTCGACGTCGTCGCGCGCATGGCTTTGCGGGCCGAACCCCGGCAGGCCCAGGTCGCCGTTGGTCAGCGACAGCGCCAGCTGCTGCAAGTGGTAGTCGAACACCGCGTCGGCCTCGCGCATCGCGGTGTCGAACACGACCACGGCCTGGACCACCGCCGACACCAGCACGGCGGCGGTCAGCAGCATCAGCAACTGCGCGCGCAGCGATCTCATGCGGTTTCGTCGCCGGGGTCTCGGGCGATGACGTAGCCCATGCCGCGGATGTTGCGGATCAGCTCGGCGCCGAGCTTCTTGCGCAGGCTGTGGACGTAGACCTCGACCGCGTTGCTCGAGATTTCGTCCTTCCAGCTGTAGAGTTTTTCTTCCAGTTGCGCACGCGACAGGATCACGCCGGGGCGCGCGATCAGCGCCTCGAGCACGGCCCATTCGCGTTGCGACAGCGCCACCGGCTGGTTGTCGAGCAGCGCTTCATGGGTGGCCGGGTTCAGGCGCAGCGCGCCGTGGATGAAAACCGGTTCGGCGCGCCCGGCGGCGCGGCGCAGCAGCGCGCGCACCCGGGCTTGCAGTTCGTTGAGATCGTAGGGCTTGAGCAGGTAGTCGTCGGCGCCGGCGTCGAGCCCGCGGATGCGCTCGTCGACCGCGTCGCGCGCCGTGGCGATCAGCACCGGCGTGCGGTCGCGTCGCGCGCGCGCCTGTTGCAGCACCTGCAGGCCGTCACGCCGCGGCAGCCCGAGGTCGAGCAGCACCAGATCGTAGTTCTCGGTGCTCCAGGCCGCGTCCGCGGTCTGGCCGTCGCGTACCCAGTCGACCGCGTAGCCTTCGGCGCGCAGCGCGTCGAGCACGCTCTCGCCGATCATCACGTCGTCTTCAATCAGCAGCAGGCGCATCGCATGGAACCCGGAAGCGGACCTCGTCGTGCCGCGAGTCCACAGTATCGCGCAGCGCGCTTAGCCGCGTCTTAACCGCCACCGGCGCGTGCAGCGCGACGCGCGCACCGGCACAATGCGCACTGGGCCAGCAAACACGGAGAATCCCGATGAGCAGCAGCACGCACGCGATCCGCATCGAACGCCACGGCGGCCCCGAAGTTCTGCAGTGGCAGGAGGTCGCGCTCGGCGAACCCGGGCCCGGCGAGGTCCGGGTGCGCCATGGCGCGATCGGGGTCAACTTCATCGACATCTATCACCGCGGCGGGCTGTACCCGCTGCCGTTGCCGTCCGGCCTGGGCATCGAGGGCGCCGGAACCATCGAGGCGGTCGGCGAAGGCGTCACGCCGTGGCGCGTGGGCGACCGCGTGGCCTACTGCAGCGGGCCGCCCGGGGCCTACGCCCAGGCGCGGGTGGTGCCGGCCAAGGTGCTGGTCGCGTTGCCCGAGGCGATCGCGTTCGACACCGCCGCGGCGATGATGCTCAAGGGGTTGACCGCGCAGTTCCTGCTGCGCCGCACGCGCGCGCTGCAGCCCGGCGACGTGGCGCTGTTCCACGCCGCGGCCGGCGGCGTCGGGCTGATCGCCGGGCAATGGGCCAGGGCGCTGGGCGTGCGCCTGATCGGGACCGCCGGCAGCGACGACAAATGCCGCCTGGCGCTCGAGCACGGTTACGCGCACTGCATCAACTACCGCACCGAGGACCTGGTGTCGCGGGTGCGCGAACTCACCGGCGGCAAGGGCGTCGCGGTGGTCTACGACTCGGTCGGGCGCGACACCTGGGAGCGCTCGCTGGCGTGCCTGCAGCCGTTCGGGCTGATGGTCAGTTTCGGCAACGCGTCCGGCCCCGTGCCTCCGGTGACGTTGACCGACCTCGCCGCCAAGGGCTCGCTGTACGTGACGCGGCCGACGCTGATGACCCACGTCGCCGACCGCGCGGTGCTCGAGCAGATGGCGGCCGAGCTGTTCGCGATGCTGCAGGGCGGCCAGGTCGTGCCGCGCATCGGCCAACGCTTCGCGCTGCACGACGCGGCGCGCGCGCAGTCCGCGCTGGAGGGCCGGCAGACAACCGGCAGCATCGTGCTGCAGCCCTGAAAGAGCGGCGCGCGGACGACGGCGCGCGGCCCGCAGCGGGTCACGCCGGCGCGTCCGGGTCCGGCGCCTCGCCGTTGCAGACGATGCCGCGGTAGGCGTGCCAGCTCGCGTGTCCCACGAGCGGCCAGGCGAGCATCAATCCGGCGCCCAGCGGCAGCAGCGCCAGCACGGTGATCGACGCGATCGTCGCCCCCCACAGCAGCATCACCCACGGGTGTTCGAGGCATGCGCGCACGCTCGTCAGGGCCGCGGTGACGGCGTCGACCGGGCGGTCGAGCAACAGCGGAATCGACACCGCGCTGATTGCGAACGCGACCGCGCCGAACAGCACGCTGACCACCGCGTAGGCGAGCACGAAGCCCAGATTGGCAGGGTCCAGCAGGATCTGCAGTGCGTTGCCGTCCGGCGCCATGGTGTCGAAGAACAGCGCGAAAATCAGCACCGCCGATCGCGCCCACAGCAATTCGACGATCAGCAGGAGCCCGGAGAACAGCGCCACGCCGGCGCGTACCCGCCACCAGACGAGCAGGCACGGGCGCAGCAGCGGGCGTTCGCCGCGCTCCAGGCTGCGGCTGGCCTGGATCAGACCCATGGCCAGCGCGGGGCCGAGCAGCAGCACCGTGGTGGCGAGCATCAGCGTGTACTCCGGGTCGTGCAGGAACACCAGCCCCAGGGCCCAGGTCACGCAGGTGAACATCAACCCGTAGCTCAGGCTGACTGCGGGGCAGCGCACGACGTCGCTCCAGCCGGCGCGCAGCCAGCGCAGCGGGTCGCGCCATCCGAGCGAACAGACCGAGACGCGGCGCCGCGCCTCGTGTGCAAGCGGGTGGCGCTGAGCCTCTTCCGGAGTCATCCAGGTCTCCTACTGTCACGGCTTGCAAAAAAATATTGCAAGCCAGCGTAGGCGGCTTCGCGCGCGCGCGCAAGCCGATCGGGCCTGGGATTTCTACCGACGTCCGCTTCGTCCCTGCAGCCACTCGTCGAGCAGCAGCAGTACCGCGCCGACGAAGATGGAACTGTCGGCGAGGTTGAACGCGGGCCAGTGCCATTGCCTTCCGGCGTGCGTCAGGTAGAGATCGATGAAGTCGGTGACTCGGCCGCGCAGCAGGCGGTCGATCACGTTGCCCAGGGCGCCGCCGAGCACGCAGCCCAGGCCGGCGCCGACCAGCGCGCGGCGCGGGCGCCGCAGCAGCGCGACGATCAGCGCGGCAGCGCCCAGGCCCAGCGCGGTGAACAGCCAGCGCTGCCAGCCCGGCTGCTGGGCGAGGAACGAGAATGCGGCGCCGGCGTTCTCGGCGTGAACGAGGTTGAAGAACGGCGTCAGCGCGACGCTGCCGTCGAGCGGAAGCGCACGCCGCACCAGCCACTTGCTGAACTGATCGGCGCCCACCAGCGCCGCGGCCAGCAGCAACCAGCGCGTGTTGCGCCGCATCGCTCAGGCGCAGCGCCGGGTTTCGCCGGCGCCGTGCAGGTTGTCGATGCAGCGCGGGCACAGTCCGGGGTGTGCCGGGTCGAGTCCGGCTTCGGGCTCCCAGTGCCAGCAGCGTTCGCACTTGGCGCCCGCGGCCGGGCGCACCTGCACCGCCAGCTCGGCGCCGCGCACCAGTTCCACGCGCGAGACGATCAGGGCGAAAGCCAGCTCGTCGCCCAGGCTGGCGAGCAGCGCGTGATCGGCCTCGGGCGCTTCGATACGCACCCAGGCCTGCAGGGACGAGCCGAGCGCGCCGCTGGCGCGCACCGCCTCGATGGCGCGGTTGACCTCGTCGCGCAAGGCGCGCAGCCGGGCCCATTTCGCGCGCAGCGCGTCGGCGTCGGCCGGCTCCGGCAACTCGGCGTAGGTCTCGACGAAAATCGAGCCGTCGGCAGCCGCCTGTTGCGGCGCGAAATGGCGCCACGCCTCCTCGGCGGTGAAACTGAGGAACGGCGCGATCCAGCGCAGCAGGGCGTGGGTCAGGTGCCACAGCGCGGTCTGCGCGCTGCGCCGGGCGTGTCCCTTGGCCGGGGTCGTGTACAGCCGGTCCTTCAGCACGTCGAGGTAGAAGCCGCCAAGGTCTTCCGAGCACAGCAGCAGCAGCCGCGCGACCACCGGGTGAAACTCGTAGCGCGCGTAGTGCGCGAGCACGTCGCGCTGCAGCGCGGCGGCGTGGGCCAGCGCCCAGCGGTCGATCTCGACCATGTCGGCCGGCGCCACCGCGTCGCGCGCCGGGTCGAAGTCGACGCAGTTGGCCAGCAGGAAGCGCAGGGTGTTGCGCACCCGGCGGTAGTTCTCGACCACCTGCTTGAGGATGGCGTCGGAAATCGCCAGGTCGCCCGAGTAGTCGGTCGACGCGACCCACAGCCGGATGATCTCGGCACCCAGCTTGTCGCTGACG
>JAJZHS010000003.1 GCA_021798395.1 Pseudomonadota bacterium | reverse complement strand
CTCCGTGCGCGGGTCGCCTCGGCGCAAGGCAGCGGCCAGCCGCTGCAGCGAATGCGCGCTGCGCAGGCTGCCGGCGCGCAACGCGTCGGCGATCGCCGCGCCGTCGAACGTTTCGCGCAGCAGCGTCACGTCGGTTTGCGCCGCGAGCATGGCCTCGAACAGGTCCAGGGCGTGCAGCAGCATGTGGGTGTCGACGGCCTCGTCGGCGTTGCGCGCGTCGCGCAGCACGCAGTCGCGCGCGGCCTGCAGCGCGTCGTTGGCCGCTTCGAGCAGCGCGGCGCCGCGCTGCGGCTGCTCGGCGATCCACGACTGCGCCTGCCAGACGCGGTACGCGGACAGTGCATCGAACAGCTCGGCCAGCGCCAGCCGCCGCGTGCGCGCGCGCAGCGCGGCGCCCAGCAGCAGCGCCCATGCCGCGTACGCGGCGCCGCCGGCGGCGAACAGCGCCACGCCGTGGGCCCAGGCGGCGGGCGAAGGCGAAGCCGGCAGGCCCAGCGCGATCACGGTGATGAACAGGATGCTGAAGCTGACCGCCAGCGCGCGCTTGCCCCACAGCGCGACCATGCCGCCGGCGAAACCCAGCAGCGGCACGAGCAGCAGCTGCAGCCACGGCTGCGCATTGCTCGCCCAGACCAGCGCGTACGCCAGCGTGGCCGTGGCCGCGGTGAAGCCGAGCTCGGTCAGTTGCAGCCCCGGCGGTCCGGGGTTGTCGGCGAAGCCGACCGTCAGCGCGCCGCTGCCCAGCGGCAGCGCCAGCGCCGTGCCGCCGAGCGCGGCGCCGAGCAGCGCCAGTGCGAGCACGCCGGCGGCGGCGACTACCGCGCCGGCGAATTGACGACCGAGCACCACGCGGCTGATCGAATCGATCGCATTCATGCCGCCGATTGTGCCGTGGCCTCCTTCCCGCGGCAGCGCCGCACGCGGCTTTGGGCCCGGATTCCATGCACGGCTAACGGCGGCGTTTGCGTCGGCGCGGCGCGGGCAAAAAAAAACCGGTCAGGGGGCTGACCGGTTCGAAAGGTACTTTGGAAAGTACCGAGGAGACAATCGGAACTGCCGGGCCGGGCCCGGCGGGTGATCGTTCAGGCGGCGGTGCGCTTGCGCGGCGCGGTGGTCTGCGCGGCCTTCAGCGCGTTGCTGGTCACCGTGTTGAAGTTGGCTTCGACGACTTCGGCGGCCTGCTTGCTGGCCTTCTGCACCGAATCGTAGGCATTGTTCGCTGCGCTCATCGCGCTTTTCATGATCGCGACCGCGGTTTCGGTGCCGGCGGGCGCGTTCTTCACCGCGGTGTCGACCATCGTCTGCACCTTCTTGTGCAGATCGGTGGCGTTGGCCTCGAGCGCCTTGGCGAATTCGGCCTGGGTGCTCGACGCGATTTCGTAGACGTGCTGCGAGTACGACAGCAGCTTTTCGGTCATCGGCTGAGCCAGGTTCGGCTGCAGCGAGGCGAATTCCTGCAGATCCTTGATCGACAGCGCGGCGAGCGTCGCGTCGGACGTCTCGTGCATCGCCGCCTTCAGCGTCTGGATGTTCAGTTCAACCACTTTCTCGAGGCTTTCGACAGCCTTGCCGCCGAGCGCGAACAGGGTCTCGAATTGCGACTTTTGCGCGGCGATCAGTTGGTCCGGGGTCATCATCTGGGGCTCCTAGGGGTGAACAGGGACGGTGGGCACGATTCTGGCGGCAAATCAAAACAGTTTCATGACACCGATCGCGCTTGGCGCCGAACTCGTTTTGCTGCGGCGCACAACCCGTATTTTAGAGAGCGCGCGACGGCTGTCAAGGACTTTTTTGGTGCAGCGCACAAAATTACCCGATACGCTGAATAATATCAATCAAAACAATGGGTTGCGCGTGTTGCACAAAAGCCTGGACGACGCTTGGGGTGGCTTTTTGCGGGATGCGCCGGCCGCGCGGGGCGCGGCCGGCGCATGTTGTACCGCAGCAGCCGCAGTGCGCGCCACGCTGTTCGCCCGGCGCGCGCCGCGCTTGCGGTACAGTGCCGGATGCGGCCTCGGCGCCGCCATTTCGCAACGACCGTTCCTGGATCCGCCGATGCACGACCCGACCGTGCGGCCCCGCGTGCTGGTGGCGCGCGCCGCCTTTCCCGACATCCTCGCCGAGCTCGAATCGGTGGCCGATGTCGAGTACACCGCCGACGACCACATCGACACGCCGCAGCAGCTGCGCGTGCGCCTCGCCGACAAGCACGGCGCGTTCATCACCAACAGCGAGCGCATCGACGCGGCGCTGCTCGATGCGTGCCCGCAGCTGCGCGTGGTCAGCACCATGACCGTCGGCGTCGACCACATCGATCTGGCCGCGTGCGCCGCGCGCGGCGTGGTCGTGACCCACGCGCCCGACGTGCTGACCGAGACCACCGCCGACTTCGGCTTCGCGCTGCTGCTGGCCGCGGCGCGGCAGATGGCCGACGCCGAGCGCTACCTGCGCGCCGGACGGTGGCGCCAGTGGTCGTACGGGCTGTTCGCCGGGGCCGACGTGCACGCGACCACCCTGGGCATCGTCGGCATGGGGCGCATCGGGCAGGCCATCGCGCGCCGCGCCGTGCACGGATTCGGCATGCGCGTGCTCTATCACAACCGCCACCGGCTCGACGACGCGCGCGAAGCCCAGTACCAGGCGGCCTGGCGCACGCTGCCCGAACTGCTCGATGAAAGCGACCACGTCGTGCTGGCGCTGCCGTACAGCGCGTCGGTGCGGCATCTGATCGGCGCCCCGCAACTGGCGCAGATGCGCCCGGGCGCGACCCTGGTCAACGTCGCGCGCGGCGGCGTGGTCGACGAGGCGGCGCTGGCCGCGGCGCTGCGCGAGGGCCACCTCGGCGCAGCCGGGCTCGACGTGTTCGAAGGCGAACCGGCGGTCAACCCGCTGCTGCTGCAGGCGCCGCGGCTGGTGCTGACGCCGCACATCGCCAGTGCGTCGGTGCCGACGCGCCGGGCCATGGTCAAGCTGGCGGTCGACAACCTGGTCGCCGTGCTGCAGGGCCGCGCGCCGCTGACCCCGGCCGGAGCCTGAGCGGTGACGGCGCTGGGGGTCGCGGCGTTGTGTGCGCTGGCCGCGCTCGGTGCGCTGGGCGCGCTGCTCGGCGTGCTCGGTCGGCAGCGCGCGTTTCACGCCGCGCTGCAGCAGCTGCCGGGGCAGATCGAGCGCGTCGAGCGCGAGCTGCGCGCCGCGGTGCACGATTCCGCGCAGGCTTTGCGCACCGAGCAGGCGGCGCGGTTCGCCGAATTCCAGAATCTGCACCTGGCGCAGGCGGCGCAATCCACGCGCGCGCTCGAAGCGCGGCTCGACGCGGTCGCGCAGCAGCTGCAGGCGCTGCAGAAAAGCCTGGTCGACAGCCTGGCGCTGCAAGTCGGGCAGCTCACGCAGTCGAACGCCGCGGCGCTGCAGCAGTTGCAGATGCAGCTGGCGCAGCAGCTCGATGCGCTGCGCCAAAGCAGCGAACAGCGCCTGACGGAGATGCGCGCCACCGTCGAGCAGCGCCTGCGCGAGCTGCAGACCGACAACGAGCGCAAGCTCGAACAGATGCGGGTCACGGTCGACGAGAAGCTGCACGCGACCCTCGAGCAGCGCCTGGGCGAGAGTTTCCGCCAGGTCGCCGAGCGTCTCGAGTTGGTGCACCGCGGCCTGGGCGAGATGCAGACCCTGGCGCAGGGCGTCGGCGATTTGCGGCGGGTGTTCTCCAACGTCAAGACCCGCGGGGTGTTCGGCGAGATCCAGCTCGCCGCGCTGCTCGAGCAGGTGTTCACTCCCGAGCAGTACGGGGTCAACGTCGAGACCGTTCCCGGTAGCGGCGCGCGCGTCGAGTTCGCCATCCGGCTCCCGGGCCAGGACGACGGCCCGCTGTGGCTGCCGATCGACGCCAAATTCCCGCGCGAGGATTACGAGCGCCTGCTGGAGGCGCAGGAGCGCGCCGACCGCGTCGCGGCCGACGCCGCGGCCAAGGCGCTCGAGCAGCGCCTGCGCGACGAGGCGCGCACCATCCAGGCCAAGTATCTGGCGGCGCCGTACACGGCCGATTTCGCGATTCTGTTCGTTCCGACCGAAGGCCTGTACGCCGAGGCGCTGCGCCGCGCCGGCCTGGTCGAGGCCCTGCAGCGCGAGCACCGCGTGATGCTGGCCGGGCCGACCACGCTGCTGGCGCTGCTCAACAGCCTGCAGATGGGATTCCGCACCATGGCGCTGCAGCAGCGCTCGACCGAGGTCTGGAAAGTGCTCGGCGCGGTGAAAACGGAGTTCGGCAAGTTCGGTGACGTTCTGGCGAAGGTCCGCAAGAAACTCGAAGAGGCGAACAACACCATTGGGGCGGCCGAAGTCCGCACCCGTGCCATGGGGCGTCAGCTCAAAGCGGTCGAGGCGCTGCCCGGCGACGAGGCGCAATCGCTGCTGGGTTTGACCGAGGCCGAAACAGGGTCGGAAGACGACACGCTATAAATCAGGAACCGGGCGCCGCGCGCGCCCATGGAGAACGAGTCGATGCAAGCGCAGGAAATCAGTCTGGACGTTCTGGCCGAGAAATACGCCAAGGGCGATGAACGCAATTTCGAAGACATCGCCGCGCGCGTGGCGCGCGCGCTCGCCGGAGTCGAAGCCGACCCGCAGGCCTGGGAAGCCCGCTTCCGCGACGCGCTGCGGGCGGGTTTCGTCCCGGCCGGGCGCATCATGTCGGCGGCCGGAACCATGCTCGAGGCCACGCTGATCAACTGTTTCGTGCAGCCGGTCGGCGACGCCGTGTCCGAGGACCGCGACGGCAAGCCGGGAATCTACAAGGCGCTGGCCGAGGCGGCCGAAACCATGCGCCGCGGCGGCGGCGTCGGCTACGACTTCAGCCGCATCCGCCCGTCCGGGGCGCACGTCGGCAGCACCCGCAGCCGCGCCAGCGGGCCGCTGTCGTTCATGCGGGTGTTCGACGCATCGTGCGAGACGGTCGAGTCGGCCGGCGCGCGGCGCGGCGCGCAGATGGGGGTGCTGCGCATCGACCACCCCGACATCGAGGCCTTCATCCACGCCAAGGACGGCGGCGCGTTCCGCAATTTCAATCTGTCGGTCGGCGTCAGCGACGCCTTCATGGCCGCGGTGCGCGACGACGCCGAGGTCGAACTGGTGCACCCGGCGCGCCCCGGCGACGACCAGATCGCTGCCGGCGCGCACCCGCGTGACGACGGCCAGTGGGTCTACCGCACGGTGGCCGCGCGCGCGCTGTGGGAGCAGATCATGCACTGCACCTACGACCACGCCGAACCCGGCATCCTGTTCCTCGACACCGCCAACCGCGAGAACAACCTGCACTATTGCGAGACCTTCGAGGCGACCAATCCGTGCGCCGAGGAGTTCCTGCCCGACTACGGCTGCTGCTGCCTGGGGTCGATCGACCTGACGCGCTTCGTGCGCGACCCGTTCGAGCCGGGCGCGCGGTTTGACGAGGACGCATTCGCCGCGGTTGCGCGCACCGCGGTGCGCATGCTCGACAACGTTCTCGACGTGACGTATTGGCCGCTGGCGCAGCAGCGCGAGGAGGCGATGAACAAGCGCCGCGTCGGGCTCGGCTTCCTCGGCCTGGGCGACACCTGCATCATGCTGGGCTTGCGCTACGACAGCGACGCCGGGCGTGCGTTCGCCGCCGGAGTGGCCGAAGCCATGCGCGACGCGGCGTACGCCGCGTCGGTCGACCTGGCGCAGGAAAAGGGCGCGTTCAAGCTGTTCGACGCCGATCAGTACCTGGCCAGCGGTTTCGCCACGAGGCTGCCGCAGGACCTGCGCGCGCAGATCGCGCGCCACGGCATCCGCAACTCGCACCTGCTGGCGATCGCGCCCACCGGAACCATCAGCCTGGCTTTCGCCGACAACGCCAGCAACGGCATCGAGCCGGCGTTCTCGTGGGTCTACACGCGGCGCAAGCGCATGGCCGACGACAGCAAGCGCGAATACGAGGTCGCCGACCACGCCTGGCGCCTGTACCGGGCGCGCGGCGGCGACGTCGACCACCTGCCGCCGGCGTTCGTCACCGCGCTGGAGATGAGCGCGGCCGACCACATGCGCATGCTCGGCGCGGTGCAGCCGTACGTCGACACCAGCATCAGCAAGACGGTCAACGTGCCGGAGGACTATCCGTTCGACGAATTCAAGCACCTGTACATGCAGGCCTGGGAAGCCGGTCTGAAGGGGCTGGCGACCTACCGGCCCAACGCGGTGCTGGGCGCGGTGCTGCAGACCGCGCCGACACCGGCGTCGACCGCCGCGCCGGCGCCGCTCGACGTCGACCCGCTGACCCGGCGCATCGAAGGGCGCCCGTCCGGAGACCTGCAGGCGGTGACGAGCAAGGTCAGCTACATGACCTCCGACGGCGGCAAGACCGTGTACCTGTCGATTTCGTTCGCCGAGGTCGAAGGACGCGTCGACGGCCGCGCGGTGCGCATCGAGCGCCCGATCGAGTTCTTCATGCCGGCCGGCCAGCGCGACGAGGGCCAGCAGTGGATCGCGTCGAACATGCGCCTGCTGTCGCTGGTGGCGCGTTCGGGCGGATCGGTGGCCAAGTCGCTGCAGAACATGCGCGAGGTCGTCTGGGACAAGGGCCCGGTGCGCTGCGGCGAGGTCGTCAAGTCCGACGGCAGCCGCGCGCCGCGCTTCCACCAGTCCGAGGTCGCCGCGATCGCGTACGCGCTGCAGGAAGTCCTCAAGCGTCGTGGTTTCCTGCGCGAGGACGGCCGCGAGCAGACGATCGAGCGCATGGTGCAGCGCGCGTTGCTGCCCGACGGGCTGCGCGTCGACCTCGACGCGCTGGGCCCTCAGCCCGACCTGCTGGCCAGCGGGCGCATCTGCCCGGAATGCGGCGGCCCGTTCCTGCGCCGCGTCGACGGCTGCGACCGCTGCGACAACTGCGGCTACATCGGAAGCTGCGGCTGAGTGCGCGTCCACGTGATGCCGGGCTCGTGTGACGATGGCAACTTATGCGTCAACGCACACACCGGCGCGCGGGACGCGTTCACCAGGGCACGGTCCGGCCCTTGCGGTCGAGATATTCGAGGCCCGGTCGGCCGCGCTTCTCGAGCAGCGTGTTCACGATGTCGGGTATGGTTTCCTCGAGCGTGAAGGGCGCATCCGGTCCTCCCAGTTCAGTGCGGATCCACCCGGGCGCCAGCAGGAGAAGCGCGCGCGCGCGCGAAGCAGGGCGCGCCGCGTAGCTGCGCATGAACATGTTCAACGCGGCCTTCGAACCGCGATACAGTTCGCGCCCTCCCTGTGCGTTGTTCGCCACGCTGCCCTGGCCCGAGGACATGATCCCCAGCAACCCCGCCTCGGTGACGAGGCACTCGAGCGTCTCGATCGCGCGCATGGGGGCGAGCGCATTCGTCACCATGACGTGCGTGAACTCTTCGGTGGTGACCTCCGCAATGGTGTCCGCCGGGTTTCGGTTCACCGTTCCTGCGTTGACGAACAGCATGTCGAAACGCCTGCAGGCAAGTCGGTCACGCAGTGCAACGAGTTGATCGGCCAGCGTGATGTCGACGCATTCGATCGTGACCTGGGCGGGGTGGCTGTCCGCCAGGTCGTGCAGCCTGGCCCGGGCCCCGGCACGGACGGTGCCGACCACGTGCCAACCGCGTTTCACGAATTCCTCGGCCATCGCATGACCGAGGCCGCGCGAAGCTCCGAGCAGAAGAATCGAAGGGGATAAGGGTCTGGAGTCGTTCATGAATGTCTTTCGTCGCGAGATGGACGACGTCTGTCTGCCGGATCGACGAGGCAGGGTTGCCTGGGCATGAATCCAAAAAATAGATATAAGTTATAGAAATTAACCGTTTTTATTTATCAATAGGCGAGCCTATCGTGACCAACATCACGACATCCTAGAGTGGAGTCTTCAATGTCTCGCTTGACGCCGCTGCGCCGGTTGGCCCATCCCCGAGAACTCATGCGGCAGTTCACTCCGAACTGGTTCACCGTCAACATGGGCACCGGGATCGTGTTCCTGATGCTCGCCCAGTTCCCCTATCGGGCGCCAGGGATCATGGCGACGGCCCATGCCCTGTTCTGGATCGACGCCGTGTTGTTCACCCTGTTTCTCGCGTTGTTCGCGGGGCGCTGGATGTTTTTTTATGAGGACGCTTTGCCGCTGCTTCGCCATCCGGTGCAATCGATGTTCCTCGGCGCGCTGCCCATGGCGCTGATTCCGCTCGTCAACGGGCTCGTCGCCTTTCATGCGCACAGCGCCTGGGCCGTCGGCCTGGCGACGCGCCTGTGGTGGATCGACGTGGCGCTGTCGCTGGCGTCGGGATGGCTCGTGCCATGGCAGCAGTTCATGACCCAGGATCACGTCCTGGACCGCATGACCGGGGTCTGGTTGCTGCCCGTGGTGCCGGCGGAGGTGGCCGCTTCCAGCGGCGGCATCCTGGCGCTGCATCTGCCGACCGGTGCGGCACAGACCGTGGTCATCGCGGGCTACTGCCTCTGGGGCGTTTCGGTGCCGATCGCCCTGGGAATCCTCACTGTGCTGTACCTGCGCCTGGCATTGCACAAGTTGCCGCCCAAGGAACTCGGCGTGTCGACCTGGCTCAGCCTGGGGCCGATCGGAACGGGCGCATTCGCGCTGCAGACTCTCGGCAATGCGGCATCGCACCTGTTCCCGGCGGGGCCGATGCAATCCGTGGCGCGCATCGCGGCGCCGGTGGGCACCATCGGCGCGCTTGTCCTGTGGGGACTCGGTCTGTGGTGGCTTGTCACTTCGATCGCGTTGACCTTGCGCCAGGCCCGCACGGAGCTGCCCTTCAACCTCGGGTGGTGGGGGTTCACGTTCCCGGTGGGCGTCTACATCGCTGCGACCTTCGCCTTGGGAGCCAATACGGGAATGGCCTTTTTTCCAGCGTTCGGCGCGGCGCTGACCATCGGCCTGGTCGGTGCCTGGGCCTACGTGCTCGCGCGCAGCGCCCATGGCCTGTGGCACGGGTATCTGGTCAGCGCACCCTGCCTGATGCAGGGCAACGCAGTCGGGCCGGTGTGTCCGGCTGGAAAGCCGACCTTCGACGCCGCTGCGTGAAAGACCGCCCAGGCCGGGCGCCGGTCGCGGCTTGCCGGCTGAAGGGGCGAGCGGCCTGCGGCCCCGGTGGCCGTGCGTTGTTTTCCAGGAAACTGCAGTTTGCTGCAGTTTCCTGTTCTATTTGTTTGATCTTGCGCAAATGGGCTCGCTCACAGTCGCCGTAGAGTGCATGTAACGACTCCGGGCGACACAGAGCATGCAATTTTGTGCATCGTCGTGCCACCCGCCTGCGGTCTCGCTTTCACCGGAGAGATACCCATGAGCGATGGTCTGTTCGATCGGTTCAAGACCTGGTACGAGAAGCGCCACGACTACGCGCGCGGCTGGAAGGCCCGCACCGGCGGCCAGGTTGTCGCGACCATGTGCACCTATACGCCCGAGGAACTGCTGATCGCCGCGGGAATGCTTCCGGTTCGGGTGCTCGGCGCGCACGAGCCGCAGAACGTCACCGAACCGCACGTCTTCGGCATGTTCTGCCCGTTTTGTCGCGACTCGCTGGCGCAGGGCTTGCTCGGTCGCTTCGACTACGCCGACGGCGTGACCCTGACCCAGTCGTGCATCCAGTACCGGCAGGCCTTCACGTCGTGGCGCATGCACGTGCCGACGGTGCAATGGGACTACTACCTGCCGATGCCCAACGAGGTGCAGTCGCCGCACGCGCGCCAGGCGCATCGTGCCGAGGTGCAGGCCATGCGTACGTTCCTCGAGGCGCTGACCGGGCGCCGGCTCGACGACGCCGCGCTGCGCGACGCGATCGCGCTGGTCGACGAGAACCGCAGGCTGCTGCACCAACTGTTCGAGTACCGCAAGGCGACCGATCCGCAAGTCACCGGGGTCGAGGCCCTGTACGCGTCGATCACCGCCCAGTTCGTCGACAAGCGCGAGCACAACGAGGAACTCAAGCGCGTCATCGCCGCGTTGCCGTCGCGCGCCCTGGGGCGGCGCGAAGGCGTGCGTTTCATGACCATCGGCTCGGAAAACGACGACATCGCCTTCATGGCGATGGTCGAGTCGGTCGGTGCGACGGTGGTGATCGACGACCAGTGTTCTGGAACGCGGTCTTTCTGGAACCCGACCAAGCCGAACGCCGACCCGATCGCGGCCATCGCCGACCGCTACTGCGATCGCCCGGCGTGCCCGACCAAGGACTATCCGGCGCACACCCGCTTCGACCACGTGCTCGGGCTGGCGCGCGACTACCGGGCGCGCGCCGCGATCTTCCTGCAGCAGAAGTTCTGCGACCCGCACGAAGGCGACTACCCCGACTTGAAGCGCCACCTCGAAGCGAACGGCATTCCGACGCTGTTCCTCGAGTTCGACATCACCAACCCGATCGGTCCGTTCCGGATCCGGGTCGAAGCCTTCCTCGAGACGCTGTCCGAAGAAGAACTGTTCTGAGCGGAGACCACGCGATGAGTGCGATGAAATATCCGAGCGAGCCGTTGAAGCTCTGGGGCAAGGCCAAGGAATTGCGCGAGCGCTACTACATGGACTACGCGCGCGCGAAAGACAAGGGCGGCCTGCGCTGGTCGGGTTCGGCGTGGGCGCTCGACGCCCTGCCGATGGGCCTGGGCGACGACGTCTATTCGCTGACCGGCGAGCCTTACGCGGCCAGCGTCTCGCATGACCGCAAGTTCGCCAAGGAGTGCATGGATGCAGCCGAAGCCTACGGTTTCGCTCGCGATCTGTGTTCGTATATGCGGATTTACTGGGGCAGCATGCACCTGAACAAATACCTGTTCGGTGGCGAATTTCCGAAGCCGGACTTCGTATTCCAGACGCAAATCTGCTGTTCGCATTCGAAGTGGTATCAGCATGTCGCGAAAGAGGAGCAGGTGCCGCAGTTCTACCTCGACGTCGGCGTCGGACCGCACAAGGACCTGAACGATTCGCGGCTCGATTACGTCGTCGCCCAGCTCAACGAAGGCATCGCCTTCCTGGAGGCCGTCACCGGGCGCAGGTTCGACGACGAGCGCTTCATCCGCGCGGTGAAGAACGAGATGCGCTCGACATCGCGCTGGGCCGACATCTGCGCGCTGAACAAGGCCAGGCCGGCGCCTCTGGACGAGAAGACGATGTACTCGCTGTACGTGCTGGCGACCTTGGCGAAGTCGTCGTCGTGGTGCGCCGATTTCTACGACGAGGTGTACGACGAAGTGAAGGACCGGGTGGCGCGTGGAATCGCCGCCGTGCCCAACGAGACGTGTCGCGTCATGTCGGACACGCAGCCGCCGTGGTCGTTCCTGAAGATTTTCCGCTACCTCGAAACGTACGGCGCGGTGTCGATCGGGTCGCTGTACACCTTCGGCCTGGAAGGCATCTGGGAGGTCAAGGAGGACGGCACCTGGGGCGGGCGCACGTTGCCGTGGGACAAGGGCATCGACATCGCCGACCGCCAGACCGCGCTGCGGCTGTACGCCGAGTGGAACCTGTCGAAGCCGCAGTGGCAGCACTTCTACGACCCCGCGCTGAAGACCGAAATGATGCTGCGCATCGTCAAGGAATGGCACGTCGACGGCGTCATGCTGCACCTGAACCGCGGTTGCGAGGGGCTGTCGCTGGGCATCATGGAGAACCGCCTCGGACTCGCGCAGGCCGGAGTTCCGGTGATGACTTTCGAAGGCAATATGGGCGACGAGCGCGAATTCGACGAAGTGCGCACGCGGGCGCGGGTCGACGCGTTCATGGAACAGCTTGGGCTGCGCCGCCAGGCGGCCTGAAATCCGGAGGAGGAACGGCCATGATCAGTGCAGGAATCGACATGGGGTCGCGCAGCATCAAGGTGGTGCTTCTCGAGGATCTGCTCCTCGACGGAGCGCGCGGCCCGCAGTACGTGGTGAAGGTCAACCACCTGATGTTTCCCGGCGAACTCGACGCCCGCGAGGCTGCCGAGAAGGCCTTTGACGACGCGCTGGAGCGCGCCAAGCTGACGCGCGACGACGTCGCCGTGGTCATCGCCACCGGGGCCGGGCGCACCCAGGTCGGGTTCGCCGACGACGGCGTCACCGAAATGACCGCCGGCGCCCGCGGCGCCGTGTACATGCGGCCGAACACCCGCACCCTGGTCGACGTCGGCGCCGAGGAGGGGCGCGGCGTGAAGACCGACGCGAGCGGGCGCGCGGTCGATTTCGCCGGCAACGAGAAATGCGCCGCCGGCGCCGGGTCGTTCGCCGAGGCGATGTCGCGCGCGCTCCAGCTCTCGCTGCAGGAGTTCGGCGAGGCGAGCCTGCGCTCGGACAAGACGATTCCGATGAACGCGCAGTGCACGGTGTTCGCCGAATCCGAGGTGGTGTCGCTGATCCACATGTCGACTCCGAAGGAAGACATCGCCAAGGCGGTGCTCGACGCCGTGGCCAGCCGCATCTGCGCGATGGTGCGGCGCGTCGGCATCGAGGGGGAGGTGGTGCTGATCGGTGGCATGGCGCACAACCCGGGCTTTGTCGCGGCGCTGAAAAACGCGATGGGGGTCGACGCGCTGTCGCTTCCCGACATGCCCGAATACGTCAGCGCGCTGGGCTGCGCGCTGCTCGGCGCCGAGCGCGCGCTGTCGTGACCACCACCGTCGAAGGAGCAGGCAAATGAGCGAGCAAACGGCTCCGGCCGAAAAGAAGGAATACTGGCGCTGGCAGGAGAACACCTGGGTCGACGCGTCGCGCGACTGGCGCCGCGCCGGCATCATCACCTGCGGCATCGACGTGGGCTCGGTGTCGTCGCAGGCGGTGCTGGTGTGCGACGGCGAACTCTACGGCTACAACAGCATGCGCACCGGAAGCAATTCGCCGGACTCGGCGCGCAACGCCCTGCAGGGCGTGATGGACCAGTGCGGCATGAAGCTGGAGGACATTCACTACGTCGTCGGCACGGGCTACGGCCGCGTCAACGTGCCGTTCGCGCACAAGGCCATCACCGAAATCGCCTGCCACGCGCGGGGCGCGAACTACATGGCCGGCAGCGGGGTGCGCACCATCCTCGACATGGGCGGGCAGGACTGCAAGGCGATCCACTGCGACGAACGCGGCAAGGTCACCAATTTCCTGATGAACGACAAGTGCGCCGCAGGCACCGGACGCGGCATGGAGGTGATTTCCGACCTGATGCAGATCCCGATCGCCGAGCTCGGCGCGCGCTCGTTCGACGTCGACGAGGAGCCCGAGGCCGTGTCGTCGGTGTGCGTGGTGTTCGCCAAGTCCGAGGCGCTGGCGCTGCTCAAGGCCGGATACACGAAGAACAAGGTGATCGCCGCGTACTGCCAGGCGATGGCCGAACGGGTCGTCAGCCTGCTCGAGCGCATCAACGTCGAGGAGGGCTTTTTCATCACCGGCGGAATCGCCAAGAACATCGGCGTGGTGCGGCGCATCGAGCGCCTGCTCGGCGTCAAGGCGATGGACACGCAGATCGACAGCCAGATCGCCGGCGCGCTCGGCGCGGCGCTGTTCGGCCACACGCTGATGCTCAAGCAGGGCACGGCGGCGAAGGCTGCCTGACCCGGCGGCGCCGGGCCGGCCGCAACACGGAGGAACGAAGCCATGATCGCGAACTACGGCTACAAGGACGGGTCGGGTGATTACTACATCAGCATCGACACGGATCGCTGCGTGTCGTGCACCGCCGGACGCGCCTGCCTGCAGGCGTGTCCGAAGCAGATGTTCGAGATCATGACCGACGACTACGACGACGAAGTCGCCTGCGTCAAGCCGGCCAACCGCCGCACCCTGGCGTACGACTGCGCCGACTGCAAGCCCAGCGGGCGCAGCGCGCAGCTGCCGTGCGTCAGCGCGTGCCTGCCCGGTGCGATCGCCCATTCCTGGTAGGAGCACAACGATGACACAACGCCAGATCCCGATCCAGGGCGCCGCGCACGAGGGCTGCGCGTCGTGCGCGTCGTCCGCGTCGTGCGCGTCGCTCGACGACCCCGACCGCGCCCTGCGCGACGCCGGCTGGGTCCAGCGCACGACGATCGGCGAGCCGCGCCTGTCCGAGCTGGCCGACAACTACCGCGCCATGGGCTACGACGTGCACGTCGCGTATTTCAGCACGCCGGACGGAGACGCCGGCTGCACCAGCTGCTTCGACGCCGCCGACCCGGCCGACGCGCGGCAGACCTGGGGAACCGTGTACGTGCGCCGCCGACCGGGCGCCGCACAGCCCGACGAACCGTTCTGAAACGCCGCAACGACCTCTCGAGGAGAAGCCCACATGGCCACCCGCGAACGCCTGATCCGCGTGCTGCGCGCGCACGACATCGACGCCGTCGTGGCGATCGACGCGGCAGCGTCGAACGACGAGCGCCGCGCCTATTACGAGCGCAAGTTCGAGGCGATCCTGCATCCCCGCCACAACATCAACACCTCGATCGTCTGCGAGATCGACGGCCGCGTCGCCGGCTTCCTCATGGGCGACATCTACACCGGCGAATACGGCATTCCGCAGGCGTCGGCGACCATCGACACCCTCGGCGTACACCCCGATTTCCAGCACCACGGAATCGGCGCCGACATGCTCGACCAGTTCATGATGAACATGAAGGGCGCCGGAGTGAATCGCGTCTACACCCTGGTCAACTGGGACGACTTCGCGCTCGAGCGGTTCTTCTCGCGCCGCGGTTTCGCCCCGTCGCGGCGGATCAACCTCGAGTACCGGCTCCCCTGAGCCGCACGCTCGCGCGCGCCGAAGAACCAGCCGACTGCCGACATGCGCGCCATGTGGATCGATGCGCACTGCCACACGCGCAACTCGTACGACAACTGGCTCGAGCCGGTCGACCTGCTGCGTCGCGCCGCCGCGCTCGGTCTCGACGGCGTGTGCATCACCGAGCACCACTCGGTCGAGGCTTCGGCCGGGATCGAAGCGATCGGCCGGGACGTCGGCGTGCTCGTGCTGCGCGGAGTCGAGATCTCGACCGATCGCGGCCACCTGCTCGCCTACGGCGTCGAGGACGACGGCTGGAACGTCTGGAACCGCGACAACTATTTGCCGATGCAGCAGGTCATCGACCGCATCAACGACCTTGGCGCGATTTGCGTCCCCGCGCATCCGTTCCGCCGGATCGGAGTCTCCAGCCTGCTCGACGGCGTGTTCGAACTGCGCGGCCTCGCTGCCGTGGAGACGCACAACGGCGGCAACGCGCAGGCGACCAACGAACTGGCGCAAAGCGCCGCGGCGAGGCTGGCGCTTCCCGGACTCGGCGGCAGCGATTGCCACAAGGTCGAAGCCGTCGGGCGCTGCGCGACCCGATTCGAGCGGCCGGTCGCGAACATGGCCGAGTTCGTCGCCGCGATTCGCTGCGGAGCGTGCCACGGGGCGTACTTCGCGCCCGCGGCGCGCGACGGCGAAACCCAGTGACGCCGCGGCGCCGCCCACGCTGAAAGAACGGAGGACACGACATGCACGCGCAAGCCAGGCCCGAATCGACCATCCGCTGGTGGCGGGCGCGCGCGGAGCAGGGCGCAGCGGCCGAGGCCGTCGCGCTGACCATCGACGGGCGCGCGGTCGAAGCTCCCGCGGGTGCTTCGGTGCTCGAGGCGGCAACCGCCGCCGGGATCTACATTCCGTCGCTGTGCGCGCATCCGGACCTGCCTCCGGCGGGGTCGCGGCGCTGCGAAGGCGAGGCCGAGTCCGGCTGCAACCTGTGCCTGGTCGCCATCGACGGAGTCGAAGGACTGCACAAGGCATGCGCCCTGCCGGTGGCGCCGGGGCTGGCCGTGCGCACGTCGGGCGACGCCATCGGCGCCGCGCGCCAGCGCAACCTGGCCGCGATCCTGGCCCGGCACCCGCACGTCTGCCTGACCTGTCCGCAGCGCGAAGGCTGCAGCCGCACGCAATGCTCGTACGGCAACCCGCCCGAGACTCGCTGCTGCTCGATTTTCTCCAGCTGCGAGCTGCGCAAGGTGTCCGACTACGTCGGCATCGCCATGAGCACGCCGGCGTACAAGCCCGACGCGCTCGAGGTCCATCGCGGCGAACCCTTCTTCGACCGCGACTACAACCTGTGCATCGACTGCCGCCGCTGCCTGGTCGCGTGCAACGACATCCGCGGCGTCGGCTGCCTCGAAATCAAGCAGGTCGAAACACCGCGCGGAACGCGCACCTACGTCGGCAGCATCGCGCCGACGCTGCTCGAGTCGGGCTGCACGTTCTGCCAAGCCTGCGTCACCGTGTGTCCGACCGGCGCCCTGCTCGACCGCACGCTCGATCCGGCCCGGCGCGAAGCCTCGCAGGTTCCGTGCAAGGCGGCTTGCCCGGCCGGGATCGACGTGCCGCGCTACGTGCAGCTGGCCGCCGAGGGCCGATACGGCGAAGCCGTCGCGGTGGTGCGCGAGAAACTGCCGTTTCCCGGAATTCTCGGCCGTGCCTGCTTCGCCATGTGCGAATCTGCGTGCCGGCGGGGCCAGCTCGACGACGCGCTGTCGATCCGCGACCTCAAGCGCGTGGCCGCCGACCACGACACCGGCGTGTGGCGCCGGAACGCCAAGCGCCTGCCGCCCAGCGGCAAGCGGGCGGCCGTGATCGGCGCCGGCCCGGCCGGGCTGACGGTAGCGTATTACCTGGCCAAGCAGGGGCACGCGGTGACGGTGTTCGACGCCCGTCCCGCCGCCGGGGGCATGGCGCGCTACGGCATACCGTCGTATCGGGTGCCGCCGCAGGTCATTGACGACGAAGTCCGCGAAGTCTCCGCGGTCGGCGTCGCGTTTCGCTTCGACAGCCGCGTCGAGCAGCTCGACGCGCTGTTCGCCGAGGGCTACGCCGCGGTGTTCATCGGCATCGGCTGCCAGCGCGGCGAGCCGCTTGGAATTCCCGGCGACGACCTCGACGGCGTCGTCGACAGCCCGACGTTCCTGCGCGCCGCGACCCTGGGCCAGGTCAACGGCGACGCCGCGCTGCAGACTGGCGCGCGCGTGGCGGTGATCGGCGGCGGCAACGTCGCCACCGACAACGCGCGCTCGGCGCGCCGCTACGGCGCGCAGGTCGACATGGTGTACCGCCGCGACCGCGCGCAGATGCCGGCGCGCGCCGAGGAAGTCGAAGGCTGCGAAACCGAGGGCGTGAACCTGCGCTACCTGCTCGCGCCCACGTCGATCGAGCCCGGACGCGACGGCGGGCGCCTGCGCGTGCGCTACGCCCGCATGCGCCTGGGCGAGGCCGACGCCTCGGGGCGCCAGCGCCCGCTCGACACCGGCGAGCAGCAGGTCGACGAAGTCGATCTGGTGATCGCCGCGGTCGGCCAGGCGCCCGAGCGCTTCGCCGGCTTCGGCGTCGCCACCGACGCGCGCGGCCGCATTGTGGTGCGCGAGGACACGCTGCAGACCAGCCGCGCCGGCGTCTGGGCCGGGGGCGATTGCGTGCTGGGTCCGGCCACGCTGATCGAGGCCGTGGCCCAGGGCCGGGTGGCCGCGTCGGCGATCGATCGCGCGCTCGGCGGCGACGGCGACATCGCCGAAGTGCTGCTGCGCGACGGCTGGGAGACGAACCCGTGGCTGGGCCGCAAGGAGGGGTTCAACCGCCTGCGCAGGTTCGCCACGGTGCTGCGCGCAGCCGACCAGCGCTCGGGGTGGGACGAAGTCGATCTCGGCTTCGAAGACCCCGTCGCGCGCGCGGAAGCGTCGCGCTGCCTCAAGTGCAACCTGGCTCCGACCCTGTCCGATGCGGTGCTGCCGCCTGAGGACGCGTCGCGTTTCGACGCGGACGCGGTGGCCGCGGTCGCCGACGTCGCCGGCGTGTTCCAGTTGCTCGACGCCGACCGCAAGGTGCTGATGATCAAGGGGGTCGACAAACTGCGTGAAGGGCTGCGCGCCGAGCTCGGCCGCAACGCCGCGGCGTGCTATTTCGTCGTCGAGGAAGCCGCGATGTACACCTCGCGCGAAAGCCAGCTGATCCAGGCCTATCTTCAGCAATACGGCAAGATGCCCGGCGGCGGCGACGCTGAACTCGACGATCTGTTCTAGGAGACTTGCAGCATGGCGACATTTCGCTTCATCGAGTACCGCGTCGTCGACGGCCTGGCCCGGCTCGCCGTCGCGCGCCCGCCGTACAACGTGCTGGACATCGCGACCATGCACGAAATCAACGCCGCGCTCGACGAGTGCCTGGAAGACGCCAGCGTCAAGCTGCTGCTGATCACCGGCCAGGGCGACAAGGCGTTTTCGGCCGGAGTCGAGGTCGCCGACCACACCCCCGACAAGGTCGAAGCGATGATTGACGTCTTCCACGGCATTTTCCGCCGTCTGTGGCGACTCGCGGTGCCCAGCGTCGCCGCGGTTCGCGGCGCCGCGCTCGGCGGCGGCATGGAACTGGCGATCGGCTGCGACATGCTGCTCGCCGCGGCCAACGCCAAGTTCGGCCAGCCCGAAATCCGCCTCGGCGTCTTCCCGCCGGTGGCCGCGGTGCTGCTGCCGCGTCTGCTGCCGCCGGCGCGGGCAATGGAACTGCTGCTGGGCGGCGGCAGCATCGACGCGGACGAGGCGCTGCGCATCGGGCTGGTCAACCGGGTGTTTCCGGTGGACCGCTTCGACGACGACGTCCATGCCTTTGTCGCCGGTTTCACGGGCCTGAGCCGCGCCGCGCTGGCGCACACGCGCAAGGCGATCCGCGTCGCGTCGGACCAGCCGCTGGACGCCGCGCTGCAGCGCGCCGAGCGCGTATACCTCGACGAACTGATGGCCAGCGAAGACGCCCGCGAAGGGCTGGCCGCGTTCCTGGACAAGCGCAAGCCCGTCTGGCGCGACCGCTGACGCATCGCCGCAGCGGCCCGAGCGCGGCCGCCGCACCCCATCGTCCCCAACTTCCGGAGAAAGCCCGTGCGACCCCGACACATCGAGACCTGGCAAATGACCCAACCCGGAGTGCTGCAGCGCACCCGGCTGCCGATGCCCGAACTGCAGCCCGGCGAGGTCGTCGTCGAAATCCGCGGGTGCGGAGTCTGCCACACCGATCTGTCGTATTTCTACTCGGGCGTGCCGACGGTGCACAAGCCGCCGCTGACGCTGGGGCACGAAATCAGCGGCGTCGTCGTCGACGGCGACGCACCGTGGCGCGGGCGCGAGGTCGTCGTCCCGGCCGTGATGCCGTGCGGTGAATGCGCGTTGTGCCACTCGGGGCGCTCGAACCGGTGCCTGCAGCAGAAGATGCCCGGCAACTCGCTCGGCATGTACGGCGGGTTCTCCAGCCACATCGTCGTTCCGGGGCGGTTTCTGTGCCTGGTCGGAGACCGCGGAGCAACGCCGCTGGAGCATCTCGCGGTGGTCGCCGACGCGGTGACCACGCCGTACCAGGCGGCGCTGCGCGCGCGGGTTGCCGAAGGCGACCGCGTCATCGTCATCGGTGCCGCGGGCGGAGTCGGAAGCTTCATGGTGCAGACCGCCAAGGCCATGGGCGCGGCGGCGGTGATCGGCGTCGACATCAACGAAGCCAAGCTCAAGTTCATGGAAGGCTACGGCGCCGATCTCACCATCAACCCGCGCGGCCTCGGCGTCAAGGACGTCAAGGACGCGATCAAGGCGTACTGCCAGCAGCGCGGGATCCCCGCCAACACCGGCTGGAAGATCTTCGAGGTGACCGGAACCCGGCAGGGCCAGGAACTGGCCTTGGCGCTGCTGTCGTTCGTCGGCACCCTGGTCATCGTCGGCTACGGCACCGACGAGGTCAGCTACATGTTCTCCAAGCTGATGGCGTTCGACGCCGAGGTGATCGGAACCTGGGGCTGCCCGCCCGACAAGTACGCCGACGTGCTGGCGATGTGCGTCGATGGCCGCATCCAGCTCGCCCCCTTCGTCGAGACGCGCCCGATGAGCCAGATCGAGCAGGTCTTCGACGACGCGCACCACGGCCGGCTGTCGCGGCGCGTGGTGCTCACGCCCGATTTCGCCTGAAGCATCCACTTTCACCCCAACCACGGAGCACTCTCTCATGGCACTCGACTGGCTGCGCAGGGACGACGCGCTGAAGGACCACGCACTGCTCGGCGACGAGCATTTCGGCACCGACGCGCCGTCGGTGATCTACGAGCGCCGCGCGATCGCCGATCCGCAGGGCGAAGCCGTTCCCGGGATCTATTCAGCATGGATCGTGCTGAACAACCCGGCGCAATACAACTCCTACACCACCGAGATGGTCAAGGGCGTGATCGCCGGGTTCCAGCGCGCGTCGTCGGATCGCGCGGTCGTCGCGGTCGTCTTCACCGCGGTCGGCGACAAGGCCTTCTGCACCGGCGGCAACACCGCCGAATACGCCGCGTACTACTCGCGGCGGCCGAACGAGTACGGCGAATACATGGATTTGTTCAACGCCATGGTCGACGGCATCCTGAACTGCAAGAAACCCGTGATCTGCCGCGTCAACGGCATGCGCGTGGCCGGGGGCCAGGAGATCGGCATGGCCACCGACCTCACGGTCAGCTCGGACCTCGCGGTGTTCGGCCAGGCCGGTCCCAAGCACGGCAGCGCGCCCGACGGCGGATCGACCGACTTCCTGCCGTGGTTCCTCGGCATGGAGGACGCGATGTACAACTGCGTGTCGTGCGAAACCTGGAGCGCGTACAAGATGAAGGTGAAGAACCTGGTGACCAAGGTCGTCCCGGTTCTGCGCAAGGACGGGCAATGGGTCAGGAACCCGCTGGTGCGCACCGACGCCTACGTCGACGATGGCGACATCGTCTATGGCGAGCCGGTGGCGGCGTCCGCGCTGGCCGACGCCAAGGCGCTGATGGCGCAATGCACGACCGATTTCAGCCTGCTCGACGCCGAAGTCAACCGCCTGCTGTGGACCTTCACCAATCTGTTCCCGCATTGCCTGATGAAGTCGATCGACGGCATTCGCGCGAAGAAGAAGTTCTTCTGGGACCAGTTCAAGCTGGCCAACCGGCATTGGCTGGCGGCGAACATGAACCACGAGGCGTGGCTCGGCTTCAACGCGTTCGACGCGCGCAAGGCCACCGGCAGCGACGTGATCGACTTCGTGCGCTACCGCCAGCTGGTCGCCGAAGGCGCGCGTTTCGACGAGGCGTTCGCCGAGCAGGTGCTGGCGCATCCGCGCGCCCCGCGCTGATCGCCTGGAGGGAACGACCATGCAGCTCAAGGACCGCGTTGCCGTCGTCACCGGCGCCGCGCAGGGAATCGGCGCCGCGGTGGCGCGCGCGTACGCCCGCGAGGGCGCGCGCGTGGCGCTGGTCGACATGCACGGCGACGCCGCGCGGCGCGTGGCTGGCGAGATCGAGGCCGGCGGCGGCGAGGCCATCGGCCTGGGCTGCGACGTCACCGATCGCGCGCAGGTCGACGCCATGGCGGCAGCGGTCGACGCGGCCTGGGGCCGCGTCGACGTGCTGGTCAACAACGCCGGAATCACGCGCACCGCGATGGCGCACAAAATGACCGCGACGCAATGGCAGCAGGTGCTCGACGTGCACCTGACCGGAAGCTTCAACTGCCTGCAGGCGGTCATCGGCGGAATGATCGAGCGGCGCAGCGGCCGATTGATTTTCGTCACCTCGGCGGCCGGCGTGCTCGGCACCATCGGCCAGATCAACTACAGCGCGGCCAAGGCCGGGATCCTGGGCATGACCAAAAGCGCGGCGCGCGAATTCGCGCGCTACGGCATCACGGCCAACGCCATCGCGCCGGGGGCGGCCACGCCGATGACCGAGACGATCCGCACCGACGAAAAATTCCGCGACCGTTACCTGGCGCGCATCCCGCTCGGGCGCTGGGCCGAGCCCGACGAAGTCGCCCCGGTGTTCGTGTTCTTCGCCTCGGACGCGTCGGCCTACGTCACCGGCCAGGTGCTCGCCGCCGACGGCGGCCTGACGATCGACTGAGCGAACGCAGGCGCGCCGGCGGCGGCCGGGGCTCAGCCGCGCGGCCTGCGGTCGATCACCCGCCTGGCCTTGCCGACCAGGGTACGCTCGATCGACTCGGTCTCGACCACGTGGACCGCGGCGCTGACGCCGATCAGCGACTTGATGCTGTGCGCCGCGTCGTGCGCGATCGACTCGCGCTGCGCCGGACTGAGCCTGGACGACAGGTCGGGCTTGACTTCGACGTACACGTCGAGCCGGTCGAGGTTGCCGTCGCGCGAGACCTGCATCTGGTACTGCGCGCACAGGTTCGGGTTTTTCAGCAGCACTTCCTCGACCTGGGTCGGAAACACGTTGACGCCGCGGATGATCAGCATGTCGTCGCTGCGGCCGACGATCTTGCCCATGCGCCGCATGCTGCGCGCGGTTCCCGGCAGCAGCCGCGTGAGATCGCGCGTGCGGTAGCGCACGATCGGCATCGCCTCCTTGGTCAGCGAGGTGAACACCAGCTCGCCCAGGCTTCCGTCGGGAAGCGGCTCGCCAGTGTCGGGGTCGATGATTTCCGGGTAGAAGTGATCTTCCCACACGTGGGGCCCGTCCTTGGTCTCGATGCACTCGGAGGCGACTCCCGGGCCGATGACTTCGGACAGGCCGTAGATGTCGAGGGCGTCGATTCCCAGGCGGGTCTCGATTTCGGCGCGCATCTCGTTGCTCCACGGCTCGGCGCCGAAGATGCCCACGCGCAGCGAAGTGGCGTCGGACGCGATGCCCTGGCGCTGCAGTTCGTCGGCGATGGTCAGGGCGTACGACGGTGTGCACATCAGCACGGTCGGTTTGAAATCGCGGATCAGTTGCACCTGTTTCTCGGTCTGCCCGCCCGACATCGGAATCACCGCCGCGCCGAGCGCCTCGCCGCCGTAGTGCGCGCCCAGGCCTCCGGTGAACAGGCCGTAGCCGTAGGAATTCAGCACGATGTCGTCGGCGCGCACGCCGGCGGCGCGCATCGAGCGCGCGACCATCGCGCTCCACAGGGCGATGTCGGCGCGGTTGTAGCCGACCACCGTCGGCCGCCCGGTGGTTCCGGACGAGGCGTGCACGCGCACGATGTCGCGCATCGGCACGGCGAACATGCCGTAGGGGTAGTTGGCGCGCAGATCCGCCTTGGTCGTGAACGGCAGTTTCGCAAGGTCCGCCAGGTCGACGACGTCGCGCGGGTGCACGCCGGCTTCGTCGAACTTGGCGCGGTAATGCGCAACGCGGTCGTAGGCGTGCTGCAGCGACTGGCGCAGGCGTCGCAACTGCAGGGCTTGCAACTCATCGCGGCTGGCGGTCTCGATCGCCTCCAGTCCGTCGGACACTCCTGTCTCCTCGTTCATCCCGGGTTACCTCCGCTGGGAACGTTGCTCGATGATGGTTCGATTCTCCAAAACTTTGTCCTGAATATGCTGCACCTGTTCCTCGGACAGATGACGAAAGCGGCCCATGACCTTCAGATACTCGGCTACCGGCAACGGCGAGTCGACCGCATGGGTGATCTGCAGGCCCTGGGCCGGCGTGTAGTCCCACAGCATCACGAACTGGGTCTGCACGGCCTTGCGCGCGACTTCGATATTGCGTTCACTGGGGAAGCGCCAACCGGTGGTGCACGGCGAGTAGACGTGCAGATAGGCGAAACCGCTGCGGGACGCTTCGATCGCGCGATCGAGCTTGGCGTACAGATCGTCCATGTACGCCGTCGACGCGGTCGCGACGTAGGCGCAGCGGTGGTCGACCATGAGCAGCGGCAGATTCTTCGCGTCCTGGGTCTTGCCGGAGCCGGCGCGTCCGACCGGAGTGGTCGACGTCCAGGCGCCGTAGGGCGTGCAACTCGAACGTTGCATTCCGGTATTCATATAGCCTTCATTGTCCACGACCACGAACAGAATCTGTTCGCCGCGCTCGGCGGCTCCCGACAGCGATTGGAAGCCGACGTCGGACGCGCCGCCGTCGCCGGCGATCGCCATGGCGGTGACGTCGCGGCCGACGCGCCTGTAGTGGCGCTTGATTCCGGTGAGCATCGACGCGGTGTTGGTCAGCAGCGGGTGGAACACCGGGACCTTGGTTCCGGCCTGGCCGTTGTAGCCGACCGAGCCCATGCCGGGAACGCAGCCGGGCGGAGTCGCCAGGACGGTGTCGGGGCCGACCCGGCGCAGGGCGTGGCGCATCAGCAGTTCGGTGTTGCAGCCCTGACAGCCCGCCAGACCCGGCGCGAACAGATCTTCCCAGTCTCCGACCGCGTTGTAGATGCGCGCGGCGGTGACGTGGCGCAGTGCGCCGCGGGGGCACGCGGCGACGCACGCCGGCGCGCCGGCGCACAGATCGCACTTGGCCACGCGCGCGCTGGCCGCGTCGACCGCGATCCCCGCCCATTCGCACCCCACCGTGCACAGCAGGCAGTCCACGCACTGGTCGGCGTCCCACGCGATGACGCCGCTGCGCGCGTCCTTGCGCAGCGCGCCGGCCGGACAGACGCTGACGCAGTGCGGGTCGGCGCACTGGCGGCACAGGGCGACCGCGAAGCCGTCGCCGGCCGCCTTGGGACTGATCTGGATGCGCGCGCGCTCCGGCTCGTCGTGACCGGTCTTGGCCATCGCGCAGGCCTGCATGCACAGGCCGCAGCCGTCGCACTGGTCCGCGTCGAAGGCGAGGGTTTCGAACGCCTGTCCCATGCTCACCTCCACAACCGGTTCATCAGCTCGCGCCCGGTGGCGCGCGGGTCGGCGAGCAGGCGCTCGACGCTGCCCGACAGGTCGGTCTTGCGCACGATGAGCTGCCGCATCACGCCGCCATCGAACGCTTCGCCGATCCCGGCGATTCCCTGCAGCCGGCCTTCGTCGAACACGACGCGCAGGTAGCGCGACGCGCCGTCGTCGATCCGCAGTTCCTCGACGGCGCCGGGGCCCGGTGCCGCGCAGCGGCCGACCGAAACCGCGTGGCGGCCGAAGAAGCGGTAGGTGTTCAACGGCACCGCGCCGCCGTACGGCTTGCCGCGCGGATCGCCCGCCATCGCCGTGCCGGCGACCCGGCCTTGCTCGGCGGCGTCGGGAAGAATGGCGTTGAGCACCTTGGCCCCGGTGTAGAAGTCGCGCGCCTGCGCGCAGTCGCCGGCCGCCCAGACGTTGGCGACGCTGCTGCGCATGGTGTCGTCGACGACCACGCCGGCGTCGACCTCGACTCCGGTTGCGCGCAGGTAGTCGAGCTCGGGCTTGACGCCCGCGGCGACCAGCAGCAATTCGGCGTCGAGCGCGCTGCCGTCGTCGAGCACGACGTGCGCGCCGGTCGCCGACGGCACGAGCTCGACGACCCGGCGCCCGGTGAGGATGCGCGCGCCGTGGGCGCGGAAGGCCCGTTCGACGAACGCGGCGGCGCGCGCGTCGAGGTAGCCGCCGAGCACCGCGGCATGCATTTCGACCACGCTGACCTGCACGCCCGCGGCGACCAGGTTCTCCGCCGCGTGCATGCCGACCAGGCCGCCGCCGAGCACCACGGCGCTGCGCGCGCCGGCGATGGCGCGGCCCAGGCGCAGCGCATCGTCGACGGTGCGCAGCACATGGCGCTGCACGGTGTCGATGCCGGGAATCTGCGGGATCACCGGCGCCGCGCCGGTGGCGAGCAGCAACTTGCCGTAGTCCAGCGCGCTGCCGTCGGCGAAGTGCGCGACGCTGCGCGCGGTGTCGAGCCCGACCAGGGTCATTTCCGTGCGGTAGTCGACGCGCTGCGCGTCCAGGTACGCGGCGTCGCGCAACCATGCCCGCTGCGGCGCGATGCGGCCCGACACCAGATACGGCAGCAGGGTCGGCGAATACGGCAGATGCCGGTCGCGCGTGGCCATGGTCACGCGGCCGACGGGGTCGTGCATGCGCAGCGCGGCCAGAGCCTCGAGCGCCGCGTGGCTGCTGCCGACGATGAGGTAATCGGTTCGCTCAGTCATGTTCGTTCAGCCAGATCGGTTCGTCGTCGGCGCACTCGGTGCGCAGCGATTGCGTGTGCGCGATGACGCGGTGGAAATGCGCGACCGTGATGTCGGCCCCGGCGAGCCCGCCGATGAAGCTGGCGACCGGGATGTGGCGCCCGCTCCTGTACAGCGCGGCCAGCGCCTCCTGGTACATCGGGCCGCAGTTCCAGCGGAACCCCACCGAGCGGTCGACCACGCCCAGCGCGCGAATCCGCGACAGCGCCGGCAACAGCGCGGCGACCGGGAACGGACTGAAGGTCTTGAGCTTGATGATCCCGACCCGTACGCCGTCGGCGCGCGCCTCGTCGACCGCGTCCTTGGCCGCGCCGCTCATGCTGCCCAGCGTCATCAGCGCGAACTCGGCGTCGTCCATGTGGTACTCCTCGAGCAGCGGCGCCCAGCTGCGGCCGAAGCGCGCGGCGAATTCGTCGTGCACCTCGGCGATCACGCGCAGCGCGTTCTGCATGCCGCGGCACTGGCCTTTGCGGTAGCGCACGAAAGTCGCCGGGCCGCTGCCGCTCGCGCCCCCGGTCAGCGGGTCGACCGCCATCGGCCGCAGCGGATCGAGCGCGGCGTGCCAGTTCACGTCCCTGGCGCCGAGAAAGGCGTCGACGTCGGCCTGCTCGGGCACGGTGATGCGCGACGCGCCGTACGACAGGTAGTTGCCGTCCAGGCAGATGTTCACCGGCAGCATCACGTCGCGGTGTTCGGCGATCTTGAACGCCATCAGCGTGGTGTCGAGCACTTCCTGCACGGTTTCGCAGTAGATCTGCACCCAGCCGACTTCGCGCACCGTCATGGCGTCCTGGTGGCCGCCCCAGACCGACTGCGGCGTGATGCCGTCGCGGGTGACGATGGACATGACGATCGGCAGCCGCATTCCCGAAGTGCGGAAATACGGCTCGAACATGAACGCCAGCCCCGGGCCGCAGGTCGCGGTGTACGTGCGCGCGCCGGCCAGCGCGGCGCCTTGCAGCACCGAAAGCACCGAGTGCTCGCCTTCGGCGTCGACGATGTCAGCGTCCATGCGGCCGTCGGCGATCAGCCGGGCGACGTGTTCGACCAGGCTCGACTGCGGCGTGATCGGATAGACCGACACCATGTCGGGACGCGCCAGCGCGACGGCGAGCGCGGCGGCTTCGTTGCCTTCGCTGACGATGTATTTCGGCGCCGCCAGGGGCG
This sequence comes from Pseudomonadota bacterium, assembly GCA_021798395.1. Lineage (GTDB taxonomy): Bacteria > Pseudomonadota > Gammaproteobacteria > Burkholderiales > Burkholderiaceae_C > Thiomonas_A. The sequence goes on along the minus strand of JAJZHS010000003.1, from coordinate 1,197 downwards.
CCCGTTCAGGCGCGTTCATGGCCCGACCTCCTCGATCATGGTGATGGCGCGCTGCGGACACTCGTGGGCGCAGATGCCGCAGCCCTTGCAGGTCGACAGGTCGGCGTCGAACCACGCGGCGTGTTCGACCATGCATTGCACCGGGCAGTACAGCCAGCACACCGCGCATTTCACGCACTTGTCGCGGTCGACCAGCGGGCGCAGGCTGCGCCAGTCGCCCGGGCGCATCGGACTGATCTCGGTGGCGATCGGGCACAGATCGTCGGGGACTCCGGCCGCGGCCGGGTCGAACATGGGATAGGCGGCGTGGCGGGTCATGCCGCAATCCTCGGTTCGACGACGTGGACGGTCGTTTCCGCGTAGCCTCGGCGCAAGGCCTCGATGTTCTGCTCGAGGCCGGCGTCGCGCAGTTCCGATTCGGCCAGCGCCTGTTCCAGCGCGTCGAGTTCGACGCGTCCGGTGGTGCGCGCGAAGGCGCCGAGCATCAAGGTGTTGGTGATCGGCCGGCCGAAGATGTCCATCGCGATGCGCACCGCGTTGCACACGCCGACCGTGGCCACCGTCGGCGGCAGGTGCAACGCTCCGGGCCCGGCGGCGCTGGCCTGCACCAGGGTGCCGCCCGGCTTGAGTCCGGCGAAGATGTCGACCGACCGCGCCACAGTCGGGTCGATGCACAGCACGCAGTCCGGGTTGGTGATGTTGGTCATGCGTCGGATCTCGCGTTCGTCGATGCGCACGAAGGCGGCCACCGGGGCGCCGCGGCGCTCGAAGCCGAACGACGGGATCGCAACCGCGAATCGTCCGTCGGCGACCACGCCTGCGGCGAGCAGGCCCGACGCCAGCACCGCGCCCTGTCCGCCGCGGCCGTGCAATCGGATTTCGTACATCGTGCCTCCCTCGTCTCGAGCCATGCAACCGTGTCCACGCGCCGGGCCGCGCCGCGCTCAGCGCGGGCGCGGCGCCGCGCTCCCGCCGCGCACCGGCAGCGCGGGCAAGGCGAAGCCTTGCGTGTACGCGGCGCGGCACACCAGCGTGTACTTGAAAAGCCAGCCGGCCGCTGCGGCCAGCACGGCGCCGGCGCCGACCAGCACGGGCCGGGCCAGTGCAGCCCCGAGCAGGGCCAGCGCACCCGGCGCCGCGTGTCCCGCCCAGACGAACGCCGTGTCGATGCGGCGCAGCGCGGCGATCGCGGCGTCC
>JAJZHS010000121.1 GCA_021798395.1 Pseudomonadota bacterium | reverse complement strand
AACGCCCTCCTTGACGTCGGCGAGGGTGGCCAGGATGGCCCTGTCTTCGCGGCCGGCGGACCAGTTGCCGGCGGCGCTCGGCGCGGCGTCGGTGCTGACCGCGTTGCCGGCCAGGATCCACGCGTTGACGCCGCCGTTGAGGATCGCGACCTTGGCCGCCGGCTCGCCGAAGTAGCGCAGCTGGAAGTACAGGCGGGTGGCCATGTCCATGGTGTCGACCGTCTGGCCGGTCGGCACGATCACGATCGGCTTGTCGCCCCTGTTCAGCCCGGCGTCGTCGAGCACCTTGGTGAAGTACGCAGCGCTGGGCATCTGCGCCTTGATGGTCATGCCGTCTTCGACTTTGTTCTGCCGGATCTTGTCGAAGTCGACCGCGATCGCCCCGGGGACGTGGCCGCCGGTCATCTTGACCATGACGTGGCCCTTCTTGTCCTTGCCCACTTCGGGCTGGGCGGTGAAGCCCTTCGTGCCTTCGCGCACGTCGACCACGGTGACTTCGGACAGATGCGCCTTGAGCCACTGCGGCGACACCAGCGGGGCCGGGACGCCCGCCGCGGCAGCGAACTGGGCGACGGATCCGGCGAGGCCGGCGACGATCAGGTGCTTCACAAGTTTCATGCTCTCTTCTCCACGTTGCACAAAAAAAGCCGTATCGGTTGATGGATCACACGATTCCGGCGGCCTCCAAATGACGAAACTGGGAACCCAGGTCGACCCGGCACTGGCTCACGATGTGGGTGCGCCGGTCGTGGCGCGCCGCGTCGGCGCCGAGGCGCGCGGCGCGCTGCGCGATGCGCGCATCGCGCCGTTGCAGCACCGCGGCGATCTGCGGCGCGAACACGCGTGCGGTGTCCTGCACCCAGCGCGCCACCCGCGTCGGGCGGGCCTGCGTCAGGTCCAGGCGGTCGAGCGCGCGCACGAGCTGCACCGCCGCCAGCCAGCGCTCGGCGGTGACCCATTGGTTGGTCGTGAACACCCGCAGCGGAAAACCGCGGGCGTCGACCGAAATGCCGACCAGGTGGGCGTGGTCGGGCTGTCCGGCGCGCGCCGGAAGTTGGGCGAACACGTGGAAATGACCGTGTTCGTCGCGCATGCGACGCGCATGCGCGTGGTAGTAGAAGCGGTAGCCGCTGTGCGGATCGACCGCGTCCCGGACAGGGTAGTGTTCCCAGATCTCGAAGCTGCCGCTGCGGCCGGCAAGGTCGCTGAGCACGCTGCGCGCGCGCCGGGTGTCGCGCTCGATGCCCGCGAGCAGGCTGGCGGCGGCGTCGCGCAGCCGCTGGCGGGGAGCCGCGCGCAGCGCCGCACGCACGGCGTCGTGGCTGAGCGCGACCCGGGAGGGAAGGGCGGGCGTGAGACGCATTGATCGCTGTGCAGCGCTGCGGTGCGGGTTGCGCGGGGTCAGTTCGCCGGCGCGCAGGGGTTGCCCGACTTGTGCTTCTTCGACGCCGCCGGCGCGCAGGGGTTGCCGGCCTTTTGCTTGCCGTTGCCGGCGGCGGGGGCGCAGGGATTGCTCGGCGCGCACGGATTGCCCGCGGCCTGCGCGACCGGGGCCGGCGCCACGCGGTTCAGGGCCTGCGGCATCGGCGAAACGACCGCTGCGGCCAGCGCCAGAAGCGGCACGGCGCGGGAAAGTTTGATTCGGTTCTGAGCCATCATGACACTCCAAAGTGAACGACAAAAGCGAAACCGTGCGCCTGAAAGCGCTTCAAAAGCGCTACATCACTATGCACGGATATAGTGTGCGCGGGCATGCCTGCGCAGCGCTGCGTCAGCCGCGTTGCGCAGCCATCGCCCCGGCGTCCGGCGCGCGCGCGGCGCGCGTCAGGAAGCCGATCGCAAGCAGCACCGCCAGCAGCAGCGCCCAGACCAGCCAGGCCGGAAGATGCAACAGTTGCGGCAGCGTCAGCGAGTCCGGGCCGACCTGTTTCCAGGCCCAGCCTTCGAGCTGCGTCGACAGGGCGTTGAACACCAGCGTGCCCAGGCCGATTCCGAACAGGAACAGCAGCCCGTCGAGTTTGCCCGAGAACAGCGCGACCACCGAGGTTCCGGGGCAGTACCCGCCCAGCGCCATGCCCGCGCCGATCAGCACCCCGCCGATCGAACTCCCCCAGAGGAATACCGACGGCACGAACAGATCGCGGGTCACGTCGACCATGCCGGCGGCCTGCAGCAGGTACAGGCCGCCGGAGGCGACGATGATCGCGGTGAACATCACCTTGAACACGGCCCAGTCCTGGAAGCGCAGTTGCGCGGTCAGCTTGCAGCTGCTGCCGAAGCCGGCGTTCTCCAGCGCGAATCCAAACACCAGGCCGAGCAGGATTCCGGACACCGGACCCGTATCACCGAGAGGCAGGCTCATTTCCACAGTCCTTTGGTCAGGGTGCCGAACAGCGCGCCGGCGATGAAAAATCCGATCAGGAACAGGAACCCCGAGGCGGCGAGCACCGCTGCGCCCGACAGGCCGAGCCCGCTGGTGCAGCCCAGCGCCAGCCGCGCGCCCAGTCCCGAAGCGGCGCCGCCGAACAGCGCCAGCGCCAGCCGCGCGCCGCTGCCGGTGCGCCGCGGGCCGTCGATCTCGAAGCGGAAGCGCCCGGCCAGCAGGCTGGCGATCAGCGCGCCGATCGCCATGCCGAGGACTTCCCAGACGATCCACGCGTTCATGCCGGCCACGTACGAGCCGTGCAGATAGGTGTGCGGGGCGACCAGCGACGGCGCCAGGTGGCCGGCGATCACCGCGGTGGCGCGCGTCGTCGCCCCGGTGGCGCCGTAGCCGTTGCCGGTGACGACGAAAGTCACCAGCAGGCCCAGGCCGAGCACGATGCCGGCGGCGTAAGGATTCCACAGCGGAAGGGGACGTTTCATCGGGGTATGCGTTCCTCGGGTTGGATGGCGTCTCGGAGTTTGCTCTGGATCATGGGCTGAACCGCCGATATCCGATCAGAATGCAGTATAGATAGATTTTTCCGCATGCCCACTGGAGTATTAGGGTTCACGATCCTAGGACAAACACCCACCGGTTCCGCGGAACTTGACGCAAGTCAAGGCGCGCACCAGACCCGGGTTCGCGCCGACGCCGCATCGCGATGTGCTCGCTATGCTTCGCTGGCTTGTGCGACAGGGGGCACGACCCGGCGGCACGGCCCCGCGGCGTACCGCGCCACGACAAGGCAGCATCGACAAGGAGGAACGATCAGATGGCTCACATCGTCATACTGGGCGCCGGCATCGGCGGCCTGCCCGCGGCTTACGAGGCGCGGTCCAAGCTTGGTCGCGAGCACAAGGTCACGGTGATCAATGCGGTCGACTATTTCCAGTTCGTGCCGTCGAACCCCTGGGTCGCGGTCGGCTGGCGGGCGCGCGACACTGTAGTGTTTCCGATCGCCCCGTACCTGGAGCGCAAGGGCATCGCGTTCATCGGCCAGCCGGCGACGTCGATCGACGCCGACGCCAGCGTCATCACCCTGCAGAGCGGCGACAAGGTCGCCTACGACTACCTGGTGATCACCACCGGGCCGAAATTGATGTTCGACGAGGTCGAAGGCGCCGGGCCGCATGGCGGCCACACCCAATCGGTGTGCACGATCGACCACGCCGAGAAATGCTACGAGGACGTCCAGCGGCTGCTCGACAGCCCCGGACCCGTGATCATCGGCGCCATGCCCGGGGCGAGCTGTTTCGGCCCGGCCTACGAATACACGATGATCCTCGACTCGGCACTGCGCAAGAAGCGCATGCGCAGCAAGGTTCCGATCACCTACGTCACCTCCGAGCCGTACATCGGCCATCTGGGGCTGGACGGGGTCGGCGATTCCAAGGGCATCATGGAGCACGAGTTCCGCGACCACGACGTGCGCTGGATCACGAACGCGCGCACCACCAAGGTCGAGGCCGGCACCCTGCATGTCGACGAACTCGACATGCAGGGCAACGTGGTGAAGAAGCACGAACTTCCGTTCAAGCACGCGATGATGCTGCCGGCGTTCAAGGGCGTCGACGCCGTGGCCGCGGTGCCGGGGCTGTGCAATCCGCGCGGCTTCGTCATCGTCGACGCCAACCAGCGCAGCCCCAAGTACAAGAACATCTATGCGGCCGGCGTGTGCATCGCGATCCCGCCGGTGGCGCCGAGCCCGGTCGCCACCGGGGTGCCGAAGACCGGCTACATGATCGAGTCGATGGTGACCGCGATCGTGCACAACCTGGAAGAGGAACTCGCCGGGCAGGAGCCGACGCACAAGGGCACGTGGCAGGCGATCTGCCTGGCCGATTTCGGCACGACCGGGGCGGCGTTCGCGGCGATTCCGCAGATTCCGCCGCGCGACGTCAACTGGTTCGGTTCGGGCAAGTGGGTGCACCTGGCCAAGATCGCGTTCGAGAAGTACTTCATGCGCAAGATGAAGACCGGCAACTCGGAGCCGATCTACGAGAAGTACGTGCTCAAGCTGATCGGCTTCAAGCGCCTGCAGGACAAGGTCATGCATCCGGGGGGGTGAAGGGCCCCCCTGAGCGGCCGGGGGCGACCCCGGCCGCATCCCCCCGAGGGGGGACTGCTCGCGCCCTTGGGGCGGCCCTGCGGGCGCTCGCATGCCTGGCTGGGGCGGGCTGCACGCTCCGGCTTTCTGCGTCAGGCGGGGACCTGAGGCGGTGACACGCTCCGGCTTTCTGCGTCAGGCGGGAACTGAGGCGGTGACACGCTCCGGGCCGAACGGCTGGGGCGGGCCTCCTAGAGGTACGCGCAGATGTAGTGGTAGGGATCGTCGTCGACGCGGATCTCGAACGCGCTGTCGCCGGGGACGTCGAAGCTGTCGCCTTCGCCGCTGGACTGCCAGGTGGCGGCGCCCTGCATGCGCCAGGCGCATGCGCCGCCGACACCCTGCATGCGCTCGGGCGCGCCGGTGCGGAAGGTGAGTACTTCGCCGGGCAGGATCACGCCGACGCTGACGCGCGCGCCGCCGTCGAGTTGCAGGCTGTGGCTGACGCAGCGTCCGCCGAAATAGACGTTGGCGCGCGGGGTCACGCGCGCGGCGATTGCGGGATGGTCCATCGAAAGTCTCTGCTTGCTGGGGTGCGGAATCAGGCGGCGTGCGGGGCTTCGTCCAGGCTCGGATAGTCCAGGTAGCCGGCTTCGCCGCCGCCGTAGAAGGTGGTCGGATCGGGCTTGTTCAGCCCGGCGCCGGAACGGATGCGCGCGACCAGGTCGGGGTTGGCGATGAAGCTGCGGCCGAACGCGACGGCGTCGGCCAGCCCCTGTTCGATGCGCGCGGCGCCGCTGGCCGCGTCGTAGCCGCCGCAGACGATGATGCGGCCGCGGAACGCCTGGCGCAGATCGCGCCGGAATGCGTCGCCCAGCGCCGGGCCGCCGGACCAGACCGATTCGGCAATGTGCATGTAGGCCACGCCGCGACGCTGGAACTGCTCGGCCAGGTACACGTGCATCGGCTCGGTCTGCGCGTCGGCGATGTCGTGGCGGTGGAAATGCGGCGACACCCGCACGCCGACGCGCTGCGCACCGGCGACGGCGATCAGCGCGTCGAGCGCGTCGAGCACGATGCGCGCGCGCCGCTCCAGGCTGCCGCCGTACGCGTCGGTGCGCAGGTTGCTGTTGGTCGACAGGAACTGCTGCAGCAGGTAGCCGTTGGCCGCGTGCAGTTCGAGCATGTCGAAACCGGCCCGCAGGCCGCGCTGCGCGGCCGCGGCGTAGTCGGCGACGATGCGCGGGATCTCGTCGGTCTCGAGCGCGCGCGGCGTGTCGCACGGCACGCGTCGCGGCCCTTCGGGCAGCACGACGAACGATTCGCCGGTTTCGCTGCGCAGCGCGGACGGCGCCACCGGCGCGGCGCCGCCGTCCTGCAGCAGGTGGTGCGAAATGCGGCCGACATGCCACAGCTGGAGCGCGATGCGCCCGCCGGCGGCGTGCACGGCGTCGGTCACTCCGCGCCAGCCTTGTTCCTGTGCGTCGGTGTGGATGCCCGGGGTGAACGCGTACCCGGTGCCCTGGCGGCTGATCGGCGAGGCTTCGCTGACGATCAGCCCGGCGCTTGCGCGCTGCACGTAGTAGCGCGCGTTCATCGCCCGCGGCACGTCGCCCGGCTGGCCGGCGCGCGAGCGCGTCAGCGGTGCCATGACGATGCGGTTGGGGCAGTCGAGGTCGCCGACGCGCAGCGGCGTGAACAGGATCGGGTTCATGCCTCCAAGCGTATCACCGCGGGTCAGCGGTCGATGTCGCCCAGGCACATGTATTTGAGCTCGACGTACTCGTCGATGCCGTGGTGCGATCCTTCGCGTCCGAGTCCCGACTGCTTGACACCGCCGAACGGCGCCACCTCGTTGGAGATGATCCCGGTGTTGATGCCGACGATGCCGTACTCCAGCGCCTCGCCGACGCGGAAGATTCGGCCGACGTCGCGGCTGAAGAAATACGCGGCGAGGCCGAACTCGGTCGCGTTGGCCGCGGCGACGGCATCGGCTTCCGTCTTGAAGCGGAACACCGGCGCCACCGGGCCGAACGTCTCCTCGCGCGCGCACAGCATGCCGGCGTCGGCGTCGGCCAGCACGGTCGGGGCGTAGAAACGCCCGGCCGAGCCCTCGATGGCGTGGCCCCCGGTCAAGACCTTGGCCCCCTTGGACACCGCGTCGTCGACGTGGCGCTGCACCTTGGCCAGCGCCGGCGCGTCGATCAGCGGGCCGATCTGCACCCCGGCGTCGAAGCCGTTGCCGACCTTCATCTGCGCCACGCGCTGCGCCAGCCGCGCGACAAAGGCGTCGTAGATGCCGTCCTGCACGTACAGCCGGTTGGCGCACACGCAGGTCTGCCCGGCGTTGCGGTACTTGCTGGCCAGCGCGCCCTCGATCGCCGCGTCCAGGTCGGCGTCGTCGAACACGATGAACGGCGCGTTGCCGCCGAGTTCCAGCGCCAGCTTCTTGATGCTCGGCGCCGACTGCGCCATCAGGATGCGGCCGACCTCGGTCGATCCGGTGAACGACAGGTGGCGCACGGTGTCGCTGGCGCACAGCGCCTTGCCGATCGCCACCGAGCCGTCAGCGTCGCTGGTCAGCATGTTCAGGACCCCGGGCGGCATGCCGGCGCGCTGCGCCAGTTCGGCCGCCGCCAGCGCGGTCAGCGGAGTCTGCTCGGCCGGCTTGATGACCACCGTGCAGCCCGCCGCGAGCGCCGGCGCGACCTTGCGCGTGATCATCGCCAGCGGGAAGTTCCACGGCGTGATCGCCGCGCACACGCCGACCGGCTGGCGCAGCACGAGCAGGCGCTTGGTCGCGTCCGGGCTGGGGATGGTCTCGCCGTACACCCGCTTGGCCTCCTCGGCGAACCACTCGACGAAGCTGGCGCCGTAGACGACTTCGCCGCGCGCCTCGGCCAGCGGC
>JAJZHS010000120.1 GCA_021798395.1 Pseudomonadota bacterium | reverse complement strand
CTGGCGGCGCGGCCTCGCTGGCCTGCGACGCCGCCGCCGGGGCGCTGGCCGATTCGCCCGGCGCGGGGGATTTCTGGCAGGCGCCCAGGGTCAGCAGCGCGGCTGCGGCGAGGATGGTGATCGTTTGGTTCATGGCGGACTCACTGGATTCGTTGGAGCTTGAGCGAACGGCCGCTGGCGCGGTCCTGGTCGAAGCATTGGACCCCGGGCGCGCGGCGGGATTCCATGATCTCGCGCACGAATGCGCACTGCAGGCCGCGGTTGCGACCCTGCAACACCGCGCCGCGTCACACGTGTCGGGCTGTCCCTAGAATCCGGTCTGCGGCGCACCGCCCGCGGCTTCTCTGCGACCACAGCCATGCATGACCCCACCGCCACAGCCGAATTGGCGCACATTTCCCCGCGCGACAAGGCCGAAATCCTGTCGCAGGCGCTTCCCTACATCCGCCGCTTCCACGGCAAGACCCTGGTCATCAAGTACGGCGGCAACGCGATGACCGACCCGGCGCTGCAACAGGATTTCGCCGAGGACGTGGTGCTGCTCAAGCTCGTCGGCATGAATCCAGTGGTGGTGCACGGCGGCGGACCGCAGATCGACGAGGCGCTGGCCAAGGTCGGCAAGAAGGGAACCTTCATCCAGGGCATGCGCGTGACCGACGCCGAGACGATGGAGGTCGTCGAGTGGGTGCTCGCCGGCCAGGTGCAGCAGGACATCGTCGGCCTGATCAACGTCGCCGGCGGCAAGGCGGTGGGACTGACCGGGCGCGACGGCGGCATGATCCGCGCGCGCAAGCTGCGCATGCGCGACCGCGACAACCCCGAGGTCGAACACGACGTCGGCCAGGTCGGCGAAATCGAATCGATCGACCCCAGCGTGGTCAAGGCCTTGCAGGACGACCAGTTCATTCCGGTCATCTCGCCGCTGGGCTTCGGCGCCGACAACGAGAACTTCAACATCAACGCCGACCTGGTCGCGGGCAAGCTGGCCGAGGTGCTGAAGGCCGAGAAGCTGCTGTTGCTGACCAACACGCCCGGGGTGCTGAACAAGGCCGGCGAATTGCTGACCGACCTGACCGCGCGCGAGATCGACGACATGTTCGCCGACGGCAGCATCTCGGGCGGCATGCTGCCGAAAATCGCCTCGGCGCTCGACGCGGCGCGATCCGGGGTCAACAGCGTGCACATCATCGATGGGCGCATTCCGCACGCCACGCTGCTCGAGGTGCTGACCGAACAGGCTTTCGGCACCATGATCCGTTCGCACTGAGACCGGCGCGCCGCGGGCGCGGGGCGCGCGCGTCCATGCGAGAATCGGGCAGCTATGGAAACCGCCGACGTCGATCCGGGGCTCAGCACGGCCGTGTCCGCGCGCAAACGGCCGAGGCCGGGCGAGCGGCGCGCGCAGATTCTGCAGTGCCTGGCCGGAATGCTCGAGGAAGGCGGCGCCGATCGCGTCACGACGGCCGCGCTGGCGCAGCGGCTGCACGTATCCGAGGCCGCGCTGTACCGTCATTTCGCGAGCAAGGCGCAAATGTTCGACGCGCTGATCGACTTCATCGAACACAGCATGTTCGGGTTGATCAACCAGATCCACGCGCAGCACGATTCGGGCCTGAACCAGGCGCAACGCACGATGCAGGCGCTGCTGGCGTTCGGCGTGCGCAATCCGGGCCTGTGCCGCGTGCTCGCCGGCGGCGCCCTGGTCGGCGAGAACGCGCGCCTGCAGCAGCGCGTGGACCAGTTCCTCGAGCGCGTCGAAGCCGCGCTGCGGCAAAGTCTGCGCCTGGCGCGCGAACAGAACGCCTTGCAGGCCGATCCGGCGCAGCGCGCGCAGTGGCTGATGACGTACGCTGGCGGATGCCTGCTGCGCGTCGCGCGCGGCCACCCGGCGCCCGACGCCGAAAGCGCGCTGCACGCGCTGCTCGGCTGACCCCGCGCCGCGCGCGCGGCCGACGGGGAGGTTGACAAATGCCGCGGATTCAGAAATAGTACGACCGTTCGTTCGATGAATCCGTTTCCGATGGCCCGCAAAACAGCTTCCGATTCAGCCGTGCGCGACTTGCCCGAGACCTCCGGCAAGGGCCGGCAGACCCGCGCCGCGATCCTCGACTGCGCGCTGCAGATGGCCGGTCGCATCGGCCTGGAGGGGCTGTCGATCGGCGTTCTGGCCGACCGCATGGACATGAGCAAGTCCGGCGTATTCGCCCACTTCGGCTCGCGCGAGGAACTGCAGATTTCGGTCATCCGGCATTACCACGTGCTGTTCGAGCACGAGGTCTTCTACCCGGCGCTGCAGCAGCCGCGCGGCCTGCCGCGGCTGCACGCCATGTTCGAGCGCTGGCTGCAGCAGGTCAGCCGCGAGGTCGAAACCGGATGCATCTACATTTCCGGCGCGGTCGAGTTCGACGATCGGCCGGGTCCGGTGCGCGATGCCCTGGTGCAGATGGTGCAGGATTGGCACGACGCGCTGCAGCGCGCGGTGCAGCAGGCGGTCGCCTGCGGCCATCTGCGCGTCGACACGCCGCCGCGCCAGCTGGTGTTCGAACTGCACGGACTGATCCTGGCCCTGCACCATGACGCGCGGTTGCTGCAGGTGCCGGGGTCGATCGACATGGCGCGGATCGGTTACGCGCGCCTGTTGCGCAGCTACGCGACTCCGGCCGGACTCGAACGCATCGAACGCGCCCAGGCCTGACCCCCTTTTTGCCCACTGGGCCCAACGACAGGAGCGATCCATGCCACGTTACACCCCGCCGCTGCGCGACATGCGCTTCGTCATGCACGAAGTGCTCGACGTCGTTCCCGCGTTGCGCGAACTCCCCCCCCACGCCGACGTCGACGCCGAATTGATCGATCAGGTGTGCGAGGAGGCCGGCAAATTCTGCGCCGAGGTGCTGCTGCCGATCAACGCCAGCGGCGACGCCGAAGGCTGCCACTACGACGCCGCGACGCACGCGGTGACCACCCCGGCGGGGTTCCGCCAGGCCTGGGAACAGTACATCGAAGCCGGCTGGCCGCTGCTCAACGCCGCGCCCGAGTTCGGCGGTCAGGGACTGCCGCACCTGGTCGGCAGCGCGGTGTACGAAATGCAGAACGCCGCAAATCAGGCCTGGACCATGTACCCGGGGCTGACGCACGGCGTCGTCGAACTGCTCGGCGCGCACGGCAGCGAGCAGCAGAAGACGCTGTACCTGCCGAAGCTGGCCAGCGGCGAGTGGACCGGAACCATGTGCCTGACCGAGCCGCACTGCGGCACCGACCTGGGGCTGATCCGCACCAAGGCGGCGCCGCAGCCCGACGGCAGCTACTTGATCAGCGGGCAGAAGATCTTCATTTCCAGCGGAGAGCACGATCTGGCGGGCAACATCGTGCACATGGTGCTGGCCAAGCTTCCCGACGCGCCCGAGGGCTCGAAGGGGATTTCGCTGTTCGTGGTGCCGAAGTTCGTTCCCGACGCCGCCGGCGAGCCCGGCGCGCGCAACGGCATCTTCTGCTCCGGCATCGAGCACAAGATGGGCATCCACGCCAATTCCACCTGCCAGATGACCCTCGACGGCGCCCGCGGCTGGCTGGTCGGCGAACCCAACAAGGGCCTGGCGGCGATGTTCGTGATGATGAACGGCGCGCGCCTGGGCGTGGGCACCCAGTCGCTTGGGCTGACCGAGGTGGCGTGGCAGAACGCGCTGGCGTATGCGAAGGACCGGCTGCAGATGCGCGCGCTGTCGGGGCCGAAGGCTCCGCAGCAGCCGGCCGACCCGATCATCGTGCATCCGGATGTCCGCCGCATGCTGCTGACCGCGCGGGCGTGGGCCGAGGGCGGGCGCTTCCTGGTCTACTGGGTGGCGCTGCTGCTCGACCAGGCCCACCTGCACCCGGACGCGCAGCAGCGCGCCGATGCCGACGACCTGGTCGCGCTGCTGACGCCGATCGTCAAGGCGTTCCTGACCGACAACGGTTTCGACGCGGCCAACGCATGCCAGCAGGTGTTCGGCGGCCACGGCTACATCCGCGAATGGGGCATGGAGCAGTACGTGCGCGACGCGCGCATCAACATGATCTACGAAGGCACCAACACCATCCAGGCGCTCGACCTGCTCGGCCGCAAGGTGCTGATGGACAACGGCGCCAAGCTGAAGAAATTCGGCGCACTGGTTCGGGACTTCGTCGACGTGCACGGCGTGTCCGAGTCGATGCAGGAATTCGTCAACCCCCTCGCCGACCTCGGCGACAAGGTGCAGAAGCTCACCATGGAACTCGGCATGAAGGCCATGGCCAACCGCGACGAAGTCGGCGCGGCCGCGGTGCCGTACCTGCGCGTCGTCGGCCACCTGGTGTTCGCCTACGCGTTCGCGCGCATGGCGCAGGTGGCGCAGGCCGCGCTGGCCGCCGGGACGGCCGAGCGCGCGTTCTACGAGGCCAAGCTGCAGACCGCACGCTTCTATTTCGCCCGCCTGTACCCGGAAACCGCGGCTGCGATCCGCATCGCGCGCAGCGGCGTGAAGAACCTGCTCGACACCGAGGCGGTGTTCGCCTGAGAGCCCCCAAACCGTTTTCCACCGAAGGATGCAACGATGACTTCCCGTTTTCCGATCCGCCAGGTCGCCGTGCTCGGCGCCGGCGTCATGGGCGCGCAGATCGCCGCCCACTGCGTCAACGCCCGCGTGCCGGTGATCCTGTTCGACCTGCCGGCCAAGGAAGGCCCGAAGAACGCGATCGTCGACAAGGCCGTGGCCAACCTGAGGAAGCTCAGCCCGGCGCCTCTGGGCGACGTGGCCCAGGCCGGGCTGATCCGCGCCGCCAACTATGAAGACGACCTGGCGCTGCTGGGCGGCTGCGACCTGGTCATCGAGGCCATCGCCGAGCGCATGGACTGGAAGCACGCGCTGTACCAGCGCGTCACGCCGCACCTGGCGCCGCACGCGCTGTTCGCCAGCAACACCTCGGGGCTGTCGATCACGAAGCTGTCCGAAGGCTTCTCCGATGAACTGCGCGCGCGCTACTGCGGCGTGCACTTCTTCAACCCGCCGCGCTACATGCCGCTGGTCGAGTTGATCCCGACCGCGGCCACCCGGCCCGAGGTGCTCGACCAGCTCGAAACCTTCCTCACCAGCACCCTGGGCAAGAGCGTGGTGCGCGCGCTCGACACGCCGAACTTCGTCGCCAACCGCGTCGGCGTGTTCTCGATCCTGGCCGTCATGCACGAGGCCGAGAAGTACGGCCTGGGCTACGACGTGGTCGACGACCTGACCGGCGCCAAGCTCGGCCGCGCCAAGAGCGCCACGTTCCGCACCGCCGACGTCGTCGGCCTCGACACCATGGCGCACGTCATCGGCACCATGCGCGATACCCTGCCGTCGGCGGCCGATCCGTTCGCCGCGCTGTACGCCACGCCGCCGGCGCTGGCCGCGCTGGTGGCCAAGGGCCAGCTGGGGCAGAAGACCGGCGCCGGTTTCTACAAGAAGGTCGGCCGCGACATCCTGCGCTTCGACGCGGCCAGCGGCGACTACGTCGCCGGCGGCGCGAAGGCCGACGACATCGTCGTGCGCATGCTGAAGAAGCCGGCCGCCGAGCGCTTCAAGCTGCTGCGCGAGTCGAGCAACCCGCAGGCGCAGTTCCTGTGGGCCGTGTTCCGCGACGTGTGGCACTACATCGCGGTGCACCTGGGCACGGTGGCCGACAACGCGCGCGACCTCGACTTCGCCATCCGCTGGGGCTTCGGCTGGAACGAGGGCCCGTTCGAGAGCTGGCAGGCGGCGGGCTGGAAGCAGATCGCCGACTGGGTCGCCGAGGACATCGCCGCGGGGCGCGCGCTGTGCGCGGCGCCGCTGCCCGCGTGGGTCGGCAGCATCGACGCGGTGCACAAGCCCGAAGGCTCGTGGTCGGCCGCCGAAGGCCGCTACAAGCCGCGGCGTGCGCTTGCGGTGATGGCGCGCCAGCCGTTCGGCCAGAGCGTGCTCGGCGAGGCCGCGGCCGACGCGGCCAGCGCCGGGACCACGGTGTTCGAGGACGCGTCGATCCGCGTCTGGACCGCGCCGGGCGCCGACGACGTGCTGGTGGCCAGCTTCAAGACCAAGATGCACACCATCGGCGGCAGCATCGTCGAGCAGCTCGAGCGCGCGGTCGATCTGGCCGAGCGCGACTACGCCGGACTGGTGATCTGGCAGACCGGCGAGCCGTTCTCGGCCGGCGCCGACCTGCAGGCGATGCTGCCGGCGTTCATGGCCGGCGGTGCCGCGGCGATCGAACCGGTCGAGAAGCGGCTGCAGGACATGGTGCTGCGGCTGCGCTACGCGCAGGTTCCGGTGATCGCCGCGGTGCGCGGCCTGGCGCTGGGCGGCGGCTGCGAAATCGCCGTGCATTGCGCGCGCCGCGTGGCGGCGCTGGAAAGCTACATCGGGCTGGTCGAGGCCGGCGTCGGGCTGATCCCCGGCGGCGGCGGGCTGTGCTATCTGGCGCGGCGCGCGTCGGAGCTGGCCGGCGCGGCAGGCGCCGACGTCGACGTCATGGCGTTCCTGGGCAAGCTGTACATGCAGCCGGCCACCGCCGCGGTGTCCAAGTCGGCGCTCGAAGCGCGCGCCATGGGCTATCTGCGCGACGACGACGTGATCGTGATGCACAAGGACGAAGTGCTGCACGTGGCCATCGCGCAGGCCCGCGCGCTGGCCGAGTCGGGCTGGCGCCCGCCGCTGGCGCAGCCGATCAAGGTCGCCGGCCGCGGCGGCGTGGCGACGATCAAGGCGCAGCTGGTCAACATGCGCGACGGCGGCCAGATCACCGCGCACGATTTCCACCTCGGGGCGATGATCGCCGAAGTGATGTGCGGCGGCGACGTCGACGCCGGCAGCCTGGTCGACGAGGCCTGGCTGATGCGGCTGGAGCGCGAGCGCTTCTGCAAGCTGCTCGAGCACCCGAAGACGCAGGAACGGATCATGAGCCTGCTGCAAGGCGGCAAGCCGGTGCGCAACTGACGCACCGCGACCACGGACACGGAGAATCATCAAATGGCCAAGCAAGTGCAGGATGCCTACATCGTCGCCGCGGCGCGCACGCCGATCGGCAAGTCGCATCGAGGCGCGTTCCGCAACACCCGCTCCGACGACCTGCTGGTCGCGGCGATCCACGCCGCGCTCAAGCAGGTGCCGGGGCTCGACCCGGCGGCGATCGAGGACGCCGTCGTCGGCTGCGCGTTCCCGGAAGCCGAGCAGGGCATGAACATGGCGCGCGTGGCCGCGCTGCTCGCCGGGCTGCCCAACAGCGTCGGCGGGGTCACCATCAACCGCTTCTGCGCCTCCGGCGTCAGCGCCATCCAGATGGCCGCCGACCGCATCCGCGTCGGCGAGGCCGACGTCATGCTCGCCGGCGGCGCCGAGAGCATGAGCCTGGTGCCGATGAGCGGCA
>JAJZHS010000119.1 GCA_021798395.1 Pseudomonadota bacterium | reverse complement strand
GCCGCGACGTACTCCTTGGCGACGAGGTTGAGACCGTCGCGCAGCGGCGTGATCCAGCACACGTCGGCAGCGCGGTAGTAGCACAGCGTCTCCTCGAAAGGCATCGACGTCGTCGAGAGCAGGATCGGCAACCACGTCAGCGTGCCGAAGTGGCCGTTGATGCGGCCGACCAGCTGTTCGATCGACTGCTGCGCATGACGGTAGACGCGCATGCCGGTCGCCGCCGCGACCGCGGTCAGCAGCAGCTTGACCTTGCCGTGCAGCTCGGGGCGCCGACGCAGCAGCCGCTCGTAGGTCAGCAGCATTTCGCGCAGCCCCTTCGCGTAGTCGACGCGGCCGACGGCGACGATCAGCGTGTCCTCCGGGTTGGCGCGGCGGATGTCGGCGACGCGTTCGACGCAGCGCGGCGTGCGCACGATGTCGCGGATCAGCGCGGCATGCGTTCCGATCGGCGACGCGTCGATGCGTATGCTGCGCCCGGCCACGCGCAGCTCGACCGGCACGCATGGTTCGCCGAGCGCCTGCCCGACCGCGCGCAGCGCAGGGTCGACGGGGCGTTCGACGATCTCATCGACGCCGTGCAGCGCGCGCGCCACGGCGGCGAAATTGCGCGCGTAGCGGGGGATGTGGAAGCCGACGACGTCGCAGCTCAGCAGGCTGGCGACGATCTCGTCGCGCCAGGGCAGGATCGCGAACACGTCGGCCGGCGGGAACGGCGTGTGGTGGAAGAACGCGATGCGCACGTCGGGTCGCGCGGCGCGCACGAAGCCGGGAACCAGCCACAGGTTGTAGTCGTGGATCCACACCGTCGCCCCAGGGGCGGCCTCTTCGCACGCGGCCTCGGCGAACAGCCGGTTGACCTCGCGGAACATGGCCCAGTCGCAGTTCTCGGTCGCGTAGTGCGCGGGGAAGCTGTTGAGAACCGGCCACAGCGCTTCCTTCGACGTCACGTGGTAGAACTGCCCGATCTGCTCGGCCGCCAGCGGCACGCGGACGACTTCGTAGTCGCCGTAGCTGTCGCGGATTCGCACCCGGCGCTCGAAGCGCGGCGCGCGGCCCGACGGCGCTTTTTTCCAGGCGACCCAGCTGGCGCTGTCGACCTGGCCGATGAATCCCTTGAGCGCCGGAACGATTCCGTTCGGGCTGGCGTTTTCCTTCAGCACGCTGCGGCCGTGCTCGACGTGTTCCTCGTACGGTTCACGGTGATAGACGATGACCAGCGACGAAGCCATGGATTTCCTCCCCTGCGTGGAAGCGCTCGAGGGCGTCGAGCACGCCGGCGGCGCCTTCGGCGCGTGCCCGGTAGACGTTGGGACGCGAGGCCAGCGCGCGGTCGAGATCGGGTTCCCGGTTGCCCACCGCGACCGCGGCCAGTCCGGTGTCGAACATCGACAGATCGTTGAGTGTGTCGCCGGCGACCAGCGTGTGCTGCCGCGGCAGGCCGAGCGCGGCCAGCGTGCGCAGCAGGGTCGGGCCCTTCTGCACGCCGCGCGGCAGCACGTCGAAGAATCGGCCGTCGGACGTGAGCGCGTCGAAGCCCAGGGCTTCGACAGTCGCGGCGGCACGAGCCGCCGCGTCCGCGTCGTCGTACAGGTACGAGCGCCGACGCCCTCCGCAACCTTGCTGCTCGCGCAGTTGCGGGTGCCGCCGCATGACCTCGACGATGCGTGCATGCGCGTGCTCCGGCCACGTGCCGTCGAGCCAGTCCTCGACCGCGCACAGCGGCGCCAGTTGCGGGCCGCTGTGCACGCTGGTGCCGACGTCGCCGATGCAATGGTCGGGGCGCACCGGCAGCGTGTCGGCCAGTTCGCGCATGAACTCCTGGCCGCGGCCGCTGACGAAAATCAGCACGACCTCGTCGCGGCGGCGCGCGATCCACTCGTACAGCGCCGCACGCGCGGCCGCGTCACCCCCGAGGAACGTGCCGTCGAGGTCGGTCGCCAGGATCACGGGACGTCGCCCGCGCTCGGCTCGCGTCACCGGGTTGCCGGTGCGCGCGGCACCGGGGGCTTGTCCCGATAGGAGGCGGATGCGCCGCCGGCGGCGGCTGGAGCGGCCCGGAGGGCCTCAATCTCGCGTTCGTTCACGAGGTATCTCCGAAGTCGTGGGCGCGCGCAGCACGCCCGATGAACAGGATGGTCGCGGAAACGGCGACCACGACGACTTGGCGGATACGTCCTGGCATGCAGGTCGAACCCTGGAGCCGCGTCACGCGACGCGGCTTCGGATCTGGGCGCAGCCCAGATGCAAGGGACCGGGATGACCCTGGCCCCTCCTAGCCCCTTCTGGCCCCTTCTGGCCCATCCTGGCCCATCCTGGCCCCTGTTCGGGAGCCAGACTCCGTCCCGGGGGCGAAGCGGGTCGCTACGACGAGGCACGGTGAACTCGGCGCACGCAAGCGCGGATCACCGAACGGTGCAGCCGACCATAGCAGAAAACCAGGTGCAGTTCAAAGCCGCGCCAAGTCCGGGCGTTCGGCGCACGGCGTGCCGGGGCAGATCGCGGCAGATCGCGGCAGATCGCGCGCGGGAGGGCGCGGGAGGGCGCGGGAGGGCGCGCCGCGCATCAGATCAGCGAGAACGCGAGCGCCACGCTGCACAGCGCCATGATGGTCAGGCCGGTCATGAACGCCAGGTCGGCGCGGGCTTCGAGCGCCGCGGCCGGGCGCCGGCGCAGCGACAGGTACGACAGCAGCGCGCTGAGCAGGAACAGCAGGCTGTCGAGCGCGAGGAAGCGGTCGACCAGCGTCGCGAAATGGCCGAGGTGGAGCAACTGGATGATCGACACGACCGTCATGCACACGCCGACCATCGTTGCCGAGGTGGGGAGGATGTGGCCGGCGAGGTCGCGACTGGTGTGGGGCATCGGGATGCGTGGGCGACGGGACCGCATCCATTCTCGCCCGCGCCGCTGAATTCAGGCTTAGGCCGGACGCACTTCGGTGTACGATTTTGCAGACCCGCGGCCTCGGTCGTTTTGCAACACCGCAGCGCAGGTTTTCAATAAGCCATGAAACAAATCAAGGAAAAATAATGCGAATCATGCATGTGCTCGCTTCCGCCTGCATTGTCTCGGCGACCACGCTGGCGGCCCACGCGGGGGTCGCGCCGAAGGACACGCTGGACGTGCAGCAAAAGTTCGTCGACGTCGGCGCGCCGTCGTGCGCGACCGCGATGGCGAAGGTCATCGATTTTCTGAAGGAGGGCCGTGCGGATCGGGTCAACTATCAGTGGAACAAGGTCGATACCGACTCCAGGCCGATCACGGTCGATTTTGTCGTGGCCGGCGACAAGAATAATTACAGCAGGGTCGGGTCGGCCTTGCTGGAACACGTCGGCAACAAATGTCGCGGCAGTTATGTCTACACCCAGGCGGTGTCGGCAGGATATTGCAGCACGGCGATGGCGAAGGATGGCTTCGTGGCGCCGCAGTGGTCGATCGAGTCGTCGGACGCGAACGGCGACGGCGGCAAGGTCTATTTCGCCTCGCCGGCCAGCGATGCGTCGATCACCGTGATCCTGAACGACGTTCCCGGCGGGTGCATCCTGACCAAGCGCGAATCCGTCTCGTTCGACGCGGACTGACGCGGATCGAGCACGCGCCGCGTGCTTCGTGCGACGCACCATGCCGAATCCGAGCGCGGAAGACCGAGCAGCGGCCCCGGAGCCTGACGCCGACGCGCCGGCCCGCGCGCGGCCCGGGGACGCGCGCGACGTCACCCCGCCGGGCGACCTGCGTGCGTTCAAGCTGTCCGACGCGCAGGTGCTGCGCGATCGCGCCCGGCTGCTGCTGGAGTCCATTCCGCTGGCGCTGGTGTCCAGCTATCTCGCCGCAGGCATGACGGCCTGGCTGCTCTACCCCGAAATCGCCCTGGCCAGGCTCGCCGCCTGGCTGAGCCTGCTCGGCCTGGTCCACGTCGTGCGGGTGGCCGCCTGGTACAAAGCGCGCGGCGCGGCGTCGGACGCGTCGCTGCGCGGTTACCTGCGCTACCTGCGCGCCGGCGTGTTCGCCACCGCGCTGACCTGGGCCGCGCTGCCGTTGCTGCTCTATCCGTCCGCCGATTTCAATCAGTTGCGGCTGGCCGTCGTCATCAGCGCGATCTGCGGCGCCGGGGCCAGCGAACTCGCGTCCGACGCGCTGTCGGCGAGCTTGTTCGTGGTGCCGATCATGACCGCGATGGTCGCGCGGCTGCTGACGGATCCGGTGCCCGCCATGCGCATGCTGGGCGTGATGGCGACGATCTACGCGCTGTATCTGGTCATGGCCGCGCGCAAGACCGAGCGTCTGTTCCTCGAAATCTCCTATCTGCGCGTCAAAGCCGCCGACAGGATCGCGATCGACGAAGTGACCGGGCTGCCGAACCGGGTCGGCCTCAACCGTCAGCTGCGGGAAGCGCTCGCGCACGCTCAGGCGCGCGGCACTCCGCTGGTCGTCGGCTATCTGGACGTCGACGATTTCAAGATGATCAACGACGCCCATGGCCACGCTGCCGGCGACCAGTTGCTCAAGGAACTGGGGCGCCGCCTGCGCAGCGCGATGCGGGGCCGGGACCTGCTCGCCAGGGTGTCCGGCGACGAGTTCGTGGTCGTGCTGCACGGCGCCGACGCCGCGTCGTCCTTCGCCGAACTTCAATCGCTGGTGCAGCGTCTGCACCAGGCCGTCGATACCCCGTTCGCGCTCGACGACGGCCGTGCCGTGTCGGTCGAGCTGACGATGGGCGTTGCGCGCTACCCGTTCGACGCGCGCGACGCCGACGCCTTGCTGCGCGTGGCCGACGCGGCGATGTATCAGACCAAGCGGCGCAAAGGCGAGCGCACGAGCTGGTGGCAACTGGGGGTGAGCAAGGTCGTGGCGCTCGAGGTCGACGTTCCGGTCGACGCCTACGGAGCCGAGGCCGCGCGCCGCCTGGACGACGTGACGCCGATGTTGCCGCAGATCGTCGCGCCGTTCCTCGATGCGTTCGACCGCGCCGTGGAAGACGACGCCGTGGCCAGCGCGATCCTGCGGGCGCTCGACGCCGGGGCGCGGCAGCACCTCAAGCACAGGCAAGCGGCGCACCTTGCAGCCCTCGTCAGTCCGTCGCTCAAGCGCCCGGATCTGCTCGACGCCGCGCGCGGCGTCGGCCAGGTCCACGCGCTGGTCGGCGTGAACGCGGCCATGCTCGTCAACGCGTCCGAACTGTTTCGCGACGTTCTCGATCGCCGGCTGGCTTCCGAGAAGCTCGTGCCGAGTCGACGCTACCGCCTGTTCAAGGTCATCGAAGCGCGCATGCGCGACGACCTGCAGCAGCAGGTTTCGGCCATCGAACAGATCCACCAGGCGTATTTGTCGGTGCTGTCGCGCGAGCGCCCGGCGTACGGCGCGCTCTGGACCGACGCGATAGGCACCGAACTGTCCGCCCTGGTCCGGCTCCCGGGGGTGGCGATGGTGACGCTGAACCGCCTGTCGGCGCGCGGCGACATGGTGCTCGAACACAGCGCCGGAGTGTCGGACCCGGTGCTGGCGGAACGGCTCGGCACCGGCGACCTGCGCTCGTCGATCGATCCGACTTCGCCCAGCGGGCAGACCGGAACGTCGATCGCCTGGCGCACGCAGTCGCTGCACCGCATCGACGCCTACGGCAGCGACCTGCAGATGCGGGACCCGGCCATGCGCGGCTGGCACGACATGGCGCGCAGCGCTGCAATCCAGTCGAGCGTCGCCGTGCCGTTCGTCGACCAGGACGGGCACGTCGAGGGGGTGCTGACGATCTACGGCAGGCACCCCTGCCAATTCGCCTCGCCCTGGATGCAACAGTGGGCCCTCGGCGTGCAGCGGCGCATGGAGACCGTCTGGTCGCGGTGCAGCGCGGCACGCAACCTCGTCGTCGGCCAGGAGTTGGCGCACGCGTATCGCGACCGGCTGTTTTCGGGCGGGCTCGAGATGTACTACCAGCCCATCGTCGACCTGCACACCGGAGCGGTCGCCAAGGTCGAGGCGCTGGCCCGCTTGCGCACGCACGACGGCCGGATCGTCGCGCCCGGAGCGTTCATTCCGCTGCTCGGCGACAACGAACTCGCGCGCGTGTTCCGCGAAGGGCTGCAGCAATGCCTCGGCGCCCTGCGCGCTTGGGACGCGCAGGGGCTGGCGCTCGCCGTGTCGCTGAACCTGCCGCCGTCGGTGCTCAACGACCCGCAATGCGCCGATTGGCTCGACGAAGCGCTGAGCGCGCACGGGATCGCGGCGCAGCGCCTCACCCTCGAACTGCTCGAAGTGCAACTGGCCGACGACGACGCGCAAAGCAGCGGCCTGGAACGCTTGCGCGCGCGTGGCGTGGGCATCGCCATGGACGACTTCGGCAGCGGCTACAGCAACGTCCACCGGCTGTCGAGCATGAGCTTCGACGCGATCAAGATCGACCAGAACCTGCCCCGGCAGCTGGAAGCCAGTCCGCTGCCGAACACGACGCTGTTCGGAACCTTGATCCAGCTCGTGCGCGCTCTCGGCAAGAGCACGATCGTCGAAGGACTCGAGACCGTCGCGCACCTGGAGGCGGCGGCGGTGCTCGGCGCCCAGTTCGGCCAGGGCTACGCGCTGGCCCGGCCCATGCCGCAATCGGCCGTCAAGCCGTGGGTCGACGGCTTTCGCCTGCCGATCGCCACCGGTGCGATCGCGCTGCGCACCGACCTCGGTGCCCTGGCGTATCAATGGCAGTACACCGAAGTGGGCGGCGGGTTGCATCCGCTGCCCATCGCCCAGTGCCCCTTGCACGGCTTCCTGCTCGCGCAAGGGCTGGGCGACAGCGAAGCGGCGCGGTGGCACGCGCAGGTGCACGGCCGCGGCTTCGAGGCGCATCAGGCTTCGCGCCAGCTGGCCCGCTGGCTGGCGGATCGCGTCGCCGCCGGCAAAGCCGCGGCTGGTGGGGCGCTGCGGCGCGCGCCGGAGTCCGGCGCCGGGAAGCGCGACATCGACGCGTAGCCCTGCGCGCCGCTGGGGCGCTACACGTTGACACATCTGATTCCGGCGCGCGTTCTTACGCTGCGCCGATGTCCGACGCTGCCCCCCGCGCCGGCGCGCCCGCGCGCGCCCACCCATTCCCATTCCCCCAGGCGCATCCCCACGCCGATCCGCTGCCGATCACACCGTCGCTCGCGCCGCTGCTCGAGTCGGCGCGCATCGCCGGCGCGCCGGGAAGCCTGCGCGGGCGCAGCGTGGTGCTCGCGCTGCTGGCGCTGGCCGTCGGCGTCGCCGCGGCGCTGGTCGCGCGCGCGCTGCTCGCGCTGATCGCGCTGATCGGCAACCTCGCGTTCTCCGGCCGCTTGAGCTGGGCCACCGCGCATCCGGCGCACAACGCCCTGGGCGCCTGGGTGGTCGCGGTCCCCGTGGTCGGCGCGCTGGTGGTCGGTTTGATGGCGCGCTTCGGCTCGCCTGCGATTCGCGGACACGGC
>JAJZHS010000118.1 GCA_021798395.1 Pseudomonadota bacterium | reverse complement strand
CGAGTCTGTAACTGCGCAAGCCACCTTCGGCACGTGGCGCGCGCAGGAACAGCGCATCGCCACGGCGTGCAGACGCCAGCCGCCTCGCCGCGTCGAACAGATGCGTGACCATGTATACCGTGATGTCGCGCTCGCGAAACGCCTCGACGACGTCGAGCAGGATCTGTGAGCCTTCGCGCTCGTTGGTCGACGCGAACGACTCGTTGGACAGCCACAGCGCGCCCCGCTCGATCCAGTCGGCGATCGCACTGATGCGGACCAGTTCCTCGTCGAGCTTGCCGCCGCGCATCGCGGCGTCCTCCTCGCGCTTGTGGTGGGTGTAGATCCCGTGGCGCATGCGCCCGGCGTAGCTGCGCGCGGCGACGAACATGCCGGCGTGGAGCATCAACTGCGCCAGTCCGAGTGCACGCAGGAAAGTCGATTTGCCGCCCTGATTCGCTCCGGTGACGACGAGCAGCTGCGCCGCCGTGGCGTCGACGTCGTTGTCGGCCGGGGCTCGCCCAAGGGTCAAGGCCAGCGTCGGATCGCGCAGCGCGCGCGTGCGCAACTGCGGCGCGTCGTCGCCGAACTCGGGCATGCACGTCGCCACGCCGAGGTCGATCAGGCGCTCGTGCAGCCGCGCGCACCCGAGGAAAAAGGCGAGTTCGCCGCGCAGCGCATCGAGAAAGGCGAACACGTGCTCGGTGGCCTGGGCCAGCGCGTTCGCCGCCTCGTTGATCGCGCGGTCGCCGAGCTCGGACAGCGCCCGCGTGCCCGCCTCGTCGCGCGGATGCACGCGGAACGCGTACTGCGGCGGAGCCTTGCCCAGCAGCCTGGCCCACCAGCGCGCGCGCGGGCCGCCGCCGGCGTAAAGAACCTGGTCGGCGATGTGGTTCCCGGCGCCGAGCGAAGCGCCGAACAGCATCCCGTCGCGAAAGCCCAGCGCGGCGAGCTCGGACCTGGCCTCGGCCATCCACGCCTCGTCGAGCTCGGTGCGCAGCTGTGCGAACAGGTCGCGGAACGCGACCGACGCGAAGGCAGCCTCGAGCGGCTTCGCGTACTCGCGCAGGCGCTGCAGGTGCACCAGCAGTGCCTGCAGCATGTCGATGGCACTGTGCAGGGTCCAGCCTGGGTGCTGCGCGAGCAGATCGAGGCTGACGATGTGCTGCTTGCGGCTTTCGATCGCTTCGATCACCAGACGATACAGCTCGCGCACTTCGGGCGTGTGCGCGAGCACGTCGCGCAACGCGTCCTGGCGATGCCGGACACGCACCGCGTCGCCTGTACCGCTTGCCGCCGCCAGCACTGCGCCCGCCATCTTGCCAACATAATCGTCGCCAGCCGCCATCGCATCCACCAGCTTGTCGACTTCGAGATCGCGCGCCACGTCGGCCCATTGCGGCGGGATATGAGCAAACGCCGGGCCGTCCCAAGTTTGCTCAGCCCCCTTGGGGGGCGGCACGGGCGCAGGCCGGGCCTGGGGGCTGTCCTCAGCAAACGCCGGGCCGCCCCAAGTTTGCTCAGCCCCCTCGGGGGGCGGAACGGGCGCAGCCCGGGCCTGGGGGCCGTCCTGAGCAAACGCCGGGCCGCCCCAAGTTTGCTCAGCCCCCTCGGGGGGCGGCACGGGCGGGGGTTCCAGCAAATGCGGCGTCATCGTGCGATCCTTTCCCGCAGCGCCTCTCGCGTCACCCGGTATCTCTGGGCCAGCGCGCGCGCGTAAGCCTTGCCGTCGGCGTCGCGGCGAACGACCTTGAACGTGCGCACCGTCGGGTCTGCAACGTCGACCTGTGCGACCAGGCTGACGGTGTGGGCATCGAAACCCGCGAGCTCGTCGAGGAAGGTCACGAAGATGCACCGGCAGCCAATGTCGCGCAGCCGGACCATCATGCGCTGTCCGAGCCAGACCGCGTCGTCAAGCGAGGTCGACGAGAACACCTCGTTCATCACGACCAAACTGCGCGCCGTCGCCGCCTCGACGATCGCACGCATGCGCACCAGATCGTCCTGCAACTTGCCGCGTTGATTGTCGATGTTCTCGGCACGTTCGAAATGCGTCAGGATGCGGTCGGGGAAAACGACTCGCGCGCTGCGCGCTCCCACAGGCAGCCCGAGCGCGGCGATGTGATGCAACTGACCGAAAGTACGCGCCAGCGTCGTCTTGCCGCCGTGGTTGGGACCAGTGACCACGAGCATGCGTTCGGCATCGTGCAATGCGAAGTCGTTGCATACGACCGCGCTCGGCGCCTTCGCGGCTTGTGCGGCCAGCGCCAGGTCGGCCGCGTCGATGACTTCGACGTCACCGTCGTCGGCCAGCTCGGGCAGGCAGCTTTCGACGCCGGCGGCGCGCATGCGGCGCAGGAAGGCCCACCACGACAGGTAGAACACCAGTTCGCGATCCAGCCTCAGCCAGCGCGCATCGGCAAAACTTGCGTACCGTTGCGCGAACTGCTCGAGCCGGGCGAACAGCGCGGGGGTGCAGCAACGTGACGCGCTCGATGATCTGTGCCTCGATGTGATTCATGCCCGCCGGGGCTTCGAGCTTTGCTCGATGGTCACGGACCTCTCCCTGGCGAAAACGCGCGAAGGTCCTCGCCACCACCGCGCTGAAATCCTCCGCCTGCGGATCTCCCAGCAAGGTCACCTGATCGCCTTCGATGCGCACCGCATAGCGCACCCGATCGAGCTCTTTGCGCAGCGCCGTCGCCGCCGCGACGAGTTCGGCATGCGCCGCATTGCCCAGATACGCTTGCAAATTGGCGAGCAAACTCCGCAGAATCGCCGAGAGCGGGCCGGCAGCGGCCAGCGCGGTGGCGAGCGCGTGCAGCGCGTCGCAGTAGATCCGCACCGCATCGATGAGCCAGCCCCGTGCTTCGACGGTGCTCGAAGCGCGTTCGGCGCGGAGCAGGTGTTCGCGCATCGACACCATCGCCAGCTGGAAATCGCGCATGGCCCCGGCCAGATCGTCGCGGCCGAGATCGGCCGCAACCTCCTGGCGCCGCCGCGCGGTCTGCGCATCGGGCGGCGGGTCGGCGAATGCCTGCCTCAGCCAGGCGAAGACCTCGCCGCGCCACCGCGCGTCGGCCTCCTCGCGCCCATAGCTATAGGCTGTCGGCTTGCGCGGCTCCACACCGCCGTAGGCCGCATCGAAAATCCGATCGATGAACAAGTCACGAATGGGCTCTTCCTGACCAGCGCGTGGCGCCGCCTCATCCCGCACCGAGACGAACAACAGGCTGCAGAATGCATCGGTGGGTTGGACTGAAGGTGCCCCGTCGCCTTGCATGGTGCTCACCTGCAGGGACTGTGGAACGCGACGGCGTCTTCGAACTCGGAAACGCTCCGCAGCCGGCGATCAGGTTTCGCCAGACGATCCCTGCGCAGGAACGCCTCGCATCTTTTTCGTCCCACGCCGATGGCAACGGCAGTGCCCGCTGCGCAGGCATCCGCAGACGCTCCGATTCGAATAATCCGGCTCGTACTCCCGCCTAGGACACGACAGCTTTGGTGCCTTGGCGAATGAGCCGAAAAACAAAAAGGTCCACGCTCTACTTCGTTACGCACCGATCACACCTTCCGTGGACGGACAAACTACTCGACCTGCCCTGCATCCATGCAAAGCATCCGGGTAGACGTCATCAGCCGGGAGGCGGTTGGTTAAGGAGAACGTCATCTCCTCGCTCCAATTACATCACAGCTGCTCGCGTTTGCACACAGCATGCAACGGTGTGGACGACCGCAAGCCAAGCCCTTTCTGTCGCCGCACGAGGTCACAACTAGCGACCTCAGTGACTGCTGAGCTACTTCCAGCGGCCGCTCGCAGCGTCAACTCGCGAGCGTCAGCTTCCTTCGTCCGCGACCTGCCGCTCTCGACCCACTTCGGTCAGGTCGAGCACCAACAGCGCGATCCGCGCCTTGCTCGGCATGGCGCCGAAGATGGCGCGGCGCATCGCCGCCGACGGCTCTGAATCCGACGTCCCGCTCGAACAGGTGCAGGTCGGCGACCGCTTGCGGGTGCGCCCTGGGGAGAAGGTTCCGGTCGACGGCGTCGTGCTCGACGGACTGTCCGCGATCGACGAGTCGATGATCACCGGCGAGCCGATCCCGGTGGAAAAGGCCCGCGGCGGCAAAGTGGTCGGCGCCACGGTCAACGGCAGCGGCTCCCTGGTCATCGAGGCTGGCCGGGTCGGAGCCGACACCCTGCTGTCCCAGATCGTACGCATGGTGTCGGAGGCCTCGCGCAGCCGCGCGCCGATCCAGCGCCTGGCCGACGTTGCCGCGGCCTGGTTCGTTCCCATCGTCGTGATCGCCGCGCCGATCACGTTCGTGGCCTGGGCCGTGTTCGGGCCGGCGCCGGGTTGATACCCTGGTGGTCGACAAGACCGGAACCCTGAGCGAAGGGCGCCCCAGTCTGCAGGAGGTGATCCCCGCGCCCGGCTTCAAGCCGGAGGACGTGCTGCGCATCGCGGCCAGCCTGGAGCGCGGCAGCGAGCGTCCGCTGGCGGCGGCCATCGTGCGGGGCGCGTTGGATCGGGGGCTGGCGTTGGTGTCGCCGAGCACGTTCGCCGCCGTTGCGGGCAAGGGCGTCAAGGGCATGGTCGGTGCGCGGGGCCAAGCTCAGCGGCACCGTCACCAGCGACACCACCTGCGATCCCGACGCACAGGGCCTGAGCCACTGCCACAACGTCATCGCTCTGGACAACGGGGCCCGCATCACGGTGCTGCATACCCACGCGATGATGCAACACCCCTGCCTGAAA
Organism: Pseudomonadota bacterium; assembly: GCA_021798395.1. GTDB lineage: Bacteria > Pseudomonadota > Gammaproteobacteria > Burkholderiales > Burkholderiaceae_C > Thiomonas_A. The sequence goes on along the minus strand of JAJZHS010000118.1, from coordinate 2,711 downwards.
CCGGGCGAACGGGTCACACTGACCGGTTTCGCGCAGCATTGGGTCACGGCGACCGTGCTTGGCGCCTGACCCGCGAGGCGGACGCGCGGGCGGCGCTGGTCGAGTACACGGCCGCCTGGTGCCTGAACTGCCGCGTGCTTGAGCAGACGGTCTACGCCGACCCGCGCGTCGCGCAGGCGCTGCGCGAGGGCCGCATCATCGCATTTCGCGCCAACTTGACCCGCCCGCACCCCGCCGACACGCCCGCCGCCACCGCGGCGTTGCGCGATTCGAGCACGGTGGCCGCGGCGCGATGGGTGCGCGATGCCGACGGCACCGTCGTCGTCCTGCAACTGGCGCCGCACTGGAACGTCTATGCCAGCCCCGCGCCGCTGTCGTACCTGATCCCGGTCACGATCAGCGCGCTGCGCGGCGGCAGCCCGCTGCCGCTGGCGCCCGCCTACCCTGCGGGGCGCGACATCTGCCTGCGCCTGCAGCACAAGACCGTGCGCGTCTATGAGAACGGCACGCGCATCGCGCTGCCCGGCCTGCACCTGACCCCAGGCGTACAACTGCGCGTGCACCTGCAGGCGTGCGACGACAGCGGCACCTTCCTGCCGCCGGCTACCGTGATCGCACGCCCCGCGGCGTGAGCCGTGGCCAGACGATGTTCAGGGGCGAAGACGCCCCGAGAAAGCGGACCCCGGCTCGAGCTCAAGCTTCGGCGCGCCGCGGCGCCGGCAGTTCGATGCTGAAGCAGGTGCGGCCATCGGCGCAGCGCACCGCGACCGACCCGCGATGCATCTCGACGATGGACTTGACGATGGCCAGCCCGAGCCCGGCGCCTTCGCCATTGCGCCGGCGCGAGGGGTCGGCGCGGTAGAAGCGCTCGAACAGGTGCGTCAGGTGTTCAGGCGCGATCGCCGCGCCGGCGTTGCAGACTTCGACGCGCACGCGCTGCGCGTCGGCCGCCAGCGTCACGTCGACGGCGCCGCCACGCGCGCTGTGGTGCACCGCGTTGCGCAGCAGGTTGCTCAGCGCGCGGCGCAGCATCGAGCCATCGCCATGGACGCGCGCGCCGCCGCGCAAGCGCAATTCGACCCCCTGTTCTTCGGCCCATGCCTCGAAATACTCGAACAGCGCGAGGACTTCGACCGCAAGATCGACGTCGTCGTGCGCCGGCTGGGCGTGTTCGGTCTGCGCCAGAAACAGCATGTCGGAAATCATCGCGCTCATGCGCTCGTACTCCTCCAGGCTCGAGTACAGCACTTCGCGGTAGGCATCGACCTCGCGCGCTCGGCTCAGTGCCACCTGCGTCTGCGTGCGCAGATTGGTCACCGGCGTGCGTAGCTCGTGCGCGATGTCGACCGACACGCCGCGCAGCCGCTCATAGCCACGCTCGATGCGCTCGAGCATCGCGTTGAACGCGGCGACCAGGCCGGCGAGCTCGACCGGAACCTGGGCCGGGTCGATGCGTGCGTCAAGGTGCTCGCTGCCGATGTCACGCATGCGCGCGCTGATCCGGCGCAGCGGCGCGTTGCCCTGCTGCACGGCCAGCCGCGCCAGCAGCACGCTGATCAGGCTGGCCAGCAAGGTCCCGGCCCATAGCGCGCTGCGCAGGCGCTCGAGATAGCGCAGGTGGAAGTCGATGGCACGCGCGAGCACGACGCGCTCACCGCCGGGCCCGCGCAGCACGACGCCGCGCCAACGGTGCCCGTCGGCCTGCCAAAGCCGCAGCGCATCGAGCTCGGGGGCGCGCTCGGCGCCCACGCCGGCCCCCGGCGGCGCCGGGCTGCCCGAGGCGAACAGCAACCGACCGTCGGCGTCGCGCACGCGCAGCACGACATCGCGCCGCTCGCCGACGGCTTCGCGCAGCCGTTGCAGGCGCTGCGCGGCGTCGTGCGACGCCAGCGCGGCGTCGGCCTCACGCCAGGTCGACGCCAGCGAATCGAGGTCCATGCGCGCGAAGTGCAGCTCGATCGAGCGCTCGACGCCCCAGGCGAACGCCAGCAGCAGCAGCGTGGTCGACAACCCGACCAGCACCGTGACGCGCAGCGCCAGCGAAATCGGGCGGCGCGCCGCGTCAGCTCGCATTGGGCAGATCGAGCAGGTAACCCATGCCACGCACGGTCTGGATCAGCTTCGGCGCGTAACCGTCATCGACCTTGGCGCGCAAGCGCCGGATCGCGACGTCGATGACGTTGGTGTCGCTGTCGAAGTTCATGTCCCAGACCTGCGAGGCGATCAGCGAGCGCGGCAGCACTTCGCCGCGCCGGCGCATCAGAAGCTCGAGCAGCGCGAACTCCTTGCCGGTCAGCGCAATGCGCTGGCCGCCGCGGCTGACGCGACGGCGAACGACGTCGAGCACCAGATCGGCGACCTGCAGCGACTCGAGCTGCGGCGCACTGCGCCCGCGGCGCAGCAATGTGTGCACGCGCGCGAGCAGCTCGGTGAAGGCAAAAGGCTTGACCAGGTAGTCGTCGGCGCCGAGCTCGAGACCCTTGACGCGGTCCTCGACCATGCCCCGCGCGCTGAGGAACAGCACCGGGGTGGTCTTGCCCGCTTCGCGCAGCGCGCGCACGATGCGCCAGCCGTCGACGTCCGGGAGCATCACGTCGAGGATGATCAGGTCGTGCTCGGCCGTCATTGCCAGGTGGTGCCCGTCGAGGCCGTCGCGCGCCCAGTCAACAACAAAGCCGGCCTCGGTCAGACCCTGACGCAGGTATTCACCG
>JAJZHS010000117.1 GCA_021798395.1 Pseudomonadota bacterium | reverse complement strand
GCGGAAAGCGTCAGCGCGCACAGCGCCAGCAGCACGCCGTGCGTGGAACGAAAAAAGCGCCAGGCCTGCTCCATGGCGTCGATCGGTCCCCCCGCGCAATGGCCGGGACGCAGCGTGCGCGCCCCGATGCCCGCCAGTCTACGCACAATCGCGCGCGGCCGGAGGCACGCCGACCGCGCGCGCGCCGGACAGGTCAAGCGTCGTGCGTGTCCGCCGACAAGCTGCCGTCGCGCTCGCCCACCGCGCGCGCCAGTTCCTTGAGCGAGCGCAGCACTTCGCCCTGGGCATCGAGCAGCTCGGCGCCGAGCCGGTGCACCTCGCTTTCGCGGCCGGCGCCGCTGGCCTGCAGCAGCGCGCGCGCGAGCCGATGCACCGCGGCGTGCGACGGCTCGACCGCGCGGAAGGCGCCGAGCCCGCCGTAGCTGGCCTGGCCCTCGGTGTCGTACCACTTGCCGAAGCGGCAGCCGTGGTGGTCGGGTAGCGCCTGCGGGTCCATGGCGGCGTCGCCGGCTGCGGCATCGGTCAGCACGCGGGAGACGAAGGCCCGGTGCTCCTCCTGCGCGCCCTCGAGCAGCAGCCGCGCGGTGGTCGCCTGCATGCCGAGCACCTGCCGGCGCAGCGACTCGGTGACCGACTCGACCACCTGCACCTCGCGCCCGGCGGCATCGCTGGTGCGCTCGATCGTTCCCGCGCAGTCGTGAATCGCCCGGGTGCCGTCCTCGATTTCGCCGGTGGCCGCTTGCACGCGCCGCGCCAGGTTGCGCACCTCGTCGGCCACGACGGCGAACCCGCGGCCTGCGTCGCCGGCACGCGCCGCCTCGATCGATGCATTCAGCGCGAGCAGATTGGTCTGGTTCGAGATCCCGCGAATGGTCGCCACCACGGAGTTGATCGTGGCCAGGTGCGCGGTCAGCCTGGCGACTGCTGCGCGGTTGCCGGTCACCGTCTCGCCGACGCGCAGCACCGCGCTCGAATTGGCCTGCATCGCGCGCTCGAAGCTTCCCGCGGCGGCCTCCAGGTCGCGCGTGACGGCGCGGGTGCGCGCGCTTTGCTGCTCGATGGCGCGCACCGCGGTGACGTCGCGCCACGACGCGTGGAACGCGAGCACGCTGCCTTCGGCGTCCCTGACCGCCGCGAAGCGCAGCGCGAAAGTGACGGCACCGACGGTCATTTCCAGCGCGTGCAACGCTGTGCTTCCGGACGCCAGCTCGCGCAGGATGCGGCGAATGCGCTCGGGATCTTTGTGAAACTGGTGGATCGACCGCTCGAACGCATGACGCACGTCAGCCCCGCGCAGCGCCGTGTTGAGCCCGGCGTGGTGCTGCGCCATGGTGTCGCGCGCGGCCCGATTCATGAACACGATGCGGTTCTGCATCTCCGCGTCGGCTTCGGCGAGCATTTCGAGCGAATCCAGCGGCTCGAGGTACTGCTGGGCGTAGTGCATCAACACGGGATTCATCGGCGCTCCGGTGGCGTGGACCGCGGTCGCCGCGTCGGGGCCGTTCCCCATCGCACCGGCAACCGAACTATTCGCTTCTCATGATACGACACACTTGGACACATATTGAGCGGATACCGACCCGACGCGCAACGCGCCAGGCGGGCGGCATGGCGTCGGGGGCCCTCCTGCGCCAGGCGGCCGGATCCGGTGGTCGATCAGGACAGCGCGTACCAGACGAACACGATCTCGGGATCTTCGCCAAGACCGGCCGCGGCGAGATCGGCGCCTGGGTACGTGGTTTCGACCTTTTCGACGTCGCCGTTCGCTGCCACGCGCAGGCTTTTGATGGTCGTGATTGCGGGATTGCCGTCGCCATCGGCTGCTTGAGGGATAAACGCGGCATACCGCGATTGGCCGTTCTGCGCAGGCGTTCGGCGGATTGCGCGCCCCCAGCGGCTCCGATGTATCCCATTTCCTCTCGCTGCTGTTGGACGCGCAATGCGTCACGCCGCGTCTGGTCGTACGCGCGCCTCTTTTCAAGTGCGCTGCCCTCGACCGGCCTGGCTTGCTGCGCGCCCGCCCCGCCATTCCACCGGGGCTGTCCGAGCGCCGGCCTGGGGTTTGCCGGCACCGCAGGCGCCTGCGCGCGCGGCCCATACGCCGGTGGGTTCCCGACGTCGCCGCCTCGGTCTTGACGAACCGGTTGCCACTTCTTTTCGTTGCCGAATCGCTTCAACTCCTGTTGATTGCGTGCCGCTTCTTGCTTCTCCTTGATCTTCAGCCACTTCCGGTTCTTTTCGCGGTATTTCTGCTCCAGTTCGTCGAACTGACTTTTGCTGTAGCGGCCGTCATACAGCCCGATCCCGGACCGGTCGCCATTGACCGCTGCGCGATCACGGTTGTGCTGCTGCCGCTGCGGGTTGGCGCCGACTGCGCCGTCGTCGGCCGCCCGGGCCACCGCTGCGACACCAGCACCGACGTTCACTCTGGCCGCTCGTCCGCGTCGTGCGCACCGGCCTGTCCGCCTTGCGTGGCCTGTTGTTGCTGAGGTGGCTGCTACAGCAGCCGCTGGCGCTGCTGCTGCAGCCAGGCCTGTCCGTCGGGCCGACGCGCGGTCGGCCCCGCGTCGCGCTGCTGCTGCATCTGCTGTTCCTGCGGCCGACGCGCGCCCTGCGCCTCGTCCTGGCGTTCCTGGCGCGGCTGCGCACCGCGCGCGCGGCTTGCTCGCAAGCGTTCGAAAAACGCCCTCGTGGCATCATCTTCGGGCCTGTGGGCGCGCGGCTGTTGCACGCTCTCTTCGTGCCGGTGCTGGGCATGCTGCCTGATCTGCTGCTGCTCGTTCAGTTGCTGCCGAAACCGCTCCGCCGCCGCGTCCGGCGCCTCGATCGCGGTCGATTGCGGTGCGTACACGGCCAACGCGATCCTGCACCAGATCCGGTCGAAATCGGGCCTGATCGCCGCCCATTCGTATTCGTGGAATACCGGCACGAGCGTGCCGTTGTCAGGGTCGATCTCCAGGCTGTCGCTGCCCCAGGCGAACAGGTCACGCCCGCCTTCGTGGGGCTTGATGATCAGCACCATGTAGCGCTGCCGGCCCGCCGTTTCGCCGTCGCGGGCAACGACAATCGCCAGCCGATACCTGTCCGGCAGAAAACGAAGGCACACATCGTGCTCGAATTCATAGGGCACAATTTGCTGGCCGGCCACTTCGCCGCTGCGGACCGCCCGCTCCCGCGCCTGCCTCACGCGATCGTGAAACAGCGCCAGGTCTTCCTCGATGTCGAACGGATCCGCCACGTGCACAGCGAGCAGCCCGCCGATGGAACTCCAGGCCTCGCCGAGCGAGGGTGATGGATCGCCCTCGAACAATCGGCTTCGCAGCGCTCCGACCGCCGCTTCGGCTTCGCCGCTGTCGTGGATCATCCCGCTGCTGATCATCCGCCCCAGCACCACCAACGCGGCCGCATTGCCCGACATGCCATACACGCCGGCGTGCACGCCGACGGCGTCGTCGTCGAATCGGGGCAGGTCGTCGGCCTGCGCCGGATCGATCGACCGCGACGGCTCCATGCCCGACTCAGGCTGTTGCTGCTGCTGCGGCAGCATCCCCGTCGCGCCTGAGCCTGCGGTGAACCGTCCCTCGGCGCGCGGCACCAGGCCGCCCGGGTCTTGCGCGCATGCCGCGGACACGAGTCCGCCCAGCGCGGTCAGCGCCAGACCGGCGGCCAGCGCGCGCCGGCAGGTCGTCGTGATCGTGGTTTTGTTCATGGTTCCATCCTCCAGTTCACTTCGCCGGCCTGTGCGGCTCGTCAAACTCCATTTGCGACGACTTATCGGACGCCTCGGGAATTGCGTCCAGCGGAAGGCGTTTGCTGGCTTGCGTCAATGTCCGGGCCGCCTCCTCGTACTCCGGATAGAGCGCCTGGATGTGCGGCCGCTGCTTGTCCGCCCCGGCCGGCAGCGACGAAGCTGCGCGCCCCTGGTGCCGGGCGTCGGTCGACGCGTCGGGGAGCGCGTACAGCGCGTAGGCGATCTCGCCGCGGGCATAGCCAGCGCCCACGAAGGCGTGCGCCAGCTGCAGCGCGTCTCGATGCTGCCAGTCCTGCGGGAAGCCGCCGACTTTCGTGACGAGTCTGAGTTGCCCGTCGCGGCGCACGAACACCCGGTAGCGGTATTGGTCCGCTCCCAAGCCATCCGCGCGGAGCACCACGGCCTGCAGGTGTTCGATATCAGGGAGGTCGCGGACATCACCCACCGAGTCGATCCGCATCAGGACGCCCCGGTCCTGGTCCTGCTCCGTTTCAAGGGTGCGCAGCATGTGCGTGATCTGCGCGTTGCGCGCTTCCACGGTCGCATCGGCGTCGACGGCCATGAATTCCAATTTCGCATCGTTCAGGCACTTGGACAGTGCGCACGGCGTACGACGCGCAAGCTCGCGCCGCATGAGCTCGATCACCTGGTTTCCGGCCTCGTCGATACCGTCGTCAGCGAATGCGCCGCTGTCGGCGTAAGCCGTCATCAGCAGATACACAGCTTGCGGACCGTTGAATCGAGCACCCTCGGGGTGGTCCTCCCAGCCGTCCGGCGCGCTGTCGTCGGGCGCCCCCAATGCCTGAAAAAAGTTCACGAGGTCCTGCGTCCGTTGCGCGTCCGATGACGCTTCGGCAACGCCTGCGCCAGCCCGTCGGTCGGCGTCGCGCGATGTGCCCGGCGCGCCGAACTGCCCCGCGCCGGTCTGGCCAACCGTGCCGACATGCTGCGTCGATTGCGCATCGAAGGGCTGCGCCCCGCGCGCCGCGGCACGCGGCGCGTACAGCGCGTAGGAGACCCGGAGGCCGGCGAGGTCCACGCTCGGTTCACCCGCAGCCGGCACATAAATGTCCGGGTTTCCACCGCTGACGACCCACTCTTCGGGCGACCTTGCGCCGACTCGACCGACGGGCACCAGCTGCCCGTCGTTCCGGATGAAGACGTGGTATCCGCCGTTGCGTCCGTTTCCGTCGTCAACGCGAATCACGACCGCCAGCAGACGATCGGGCTCGGGGAGGCTGGCGAATGGAAACGAATGTTGGAAAGCGAACAGATTGTCTTGCAGACTTTCGGAATCGGCGGCGAGCGCGCGCTCGATCGCCAGGACAGTCGGCTTAGGCTCAGCGCCCGAAGCGTTGCGCACATCTGCCACGCCGACGCTCAAGTCATTCAGCAGCTTGCTCAAGGAACGCGTCCAATTCGAGTCGGCGTCGGCAGCCGTCATCATCCCGTTCAGCGCGGCTAGCTTGTCCCCGACCACTGAGTTGGCGTCCACGCTGGGCGCGAATGCACTCAGCAGGAGGTACATCGCTTTCACACCGTTGAGTGCGACGAGCTTGGGTGCTTGCGCCTCGCCGGGTTGCGCTGGCATCGCGCCCTGCGGCGGTACCTCGAGGTTGGCTGCGGAGCGTGGCGACGGCGGATTCCCGTCGAGGTTCAGCGTTTCGCGCGTGTCGCGCGCACTCAGGCTGGCGCCGCCGGGCGCCGCGCCTGACGGCTTGGCGCGCGGCAGGATCGGCGACGCCAACGACCTGCCCGGCCCCCCGGCGCGCGCAGCTGCGCCGTGAGGGCGCTCGCGCGACAGCCACATGCGACGGTCACGCTCTTGGCGGGATTCGGCGCGCGCACCGACCTTCTTCGGCGCCACCTTGCCCGGCGCGACCTCGGCGCCTGCAGCTGCGGCGGGATTGCGCGCGCGCGGCTTCGACAAACGATCGAAGAACTCTTTGCTGGATTCAGCGCGCACACCGACTTTCTTCGGCGCGACCTTGCCCGGCGCGACCTTTGCGCCTGCAGCTGCGGCGGGATTGCGCGCGCGCGGCTTCGGCGCGCGCGGCTTCGACAAACGATCGAATACCGATTCGCGGGGGCCGTTGCGCGCATCGACCGGCTTGTCAGCCAAAGCGCCTGCCTTGCCGCCTGCAACGCTGCCGCCCTCGGCAGCGGCGTCGCCGACGACGCCTCCAGCCAGCGCCAGCATGACGCAGGCGGCAATCACGCGGCGGTTGGGGTGCCGAGTCGGTTTGTTTTCCATGACCATCTCCGGTTTAGTAAAGATGCGGCGCAAATACCGCATGTCACGACTTAGAGACGGTATGCTTACCAAGTTCCCCGCATGAATTTCAGCCACGCGACTCCGGGCGCAAGCCCTCGTCAGTGCGTGATGAGCCGTATCGCCGACCAACGCCGGCAGCCGACCAGCCCTTTGCCGGTACGTGGTTCGAGTATGCGGCCCGGCGCATTACGCGCGCCGCACGGGCCCGGCAGCGCGGCGCGAGTCCCGCGTGTGCGCCATCGGCGGCAAGCGATGGCCGGCGCCGCGTTATATTTCCATCGATACAATTGAACCGATCCGGCCGTTGCCCGACCCCGAACGAGGAGGACTGGCCGCGCTGGCGCTGCTCGGCACGCCGTTCGCCGGGCTGGTGCTGGCGATCAGCTTCGGACCCTACAGCATGCTCGGCGCGGCCGCGTCGCGGTTGGGCCTGGGATTGACCAACACCGTTCCGTCAGACTTGCTCGATCATGCGCAAACATGATCGAAGCTGACTTCCTGCTTCGCCGAGGCCGGTTTCACGCGAGCCTTGCGGCGCGCGCCGGAGCCTTCCTCTCCACAGGCTGAAACCGCAGAACTTGCGGCCAGATTCTTCAGGTTCACAGCGGCGTCGTGGTCGCGGTCGTGCGCCGCGCCACAGGCCGGGCATGTCCATTCGCGTACCGACAGCGGCAGCAGCACGCCGTGCGTGGAACGGAAAAAGCGCCAGGCCGGCTCCATGGCGTCGATCGTGCTCCTGCGCGAAGGCCGGGACGCGGCTTGCGCCCCCGAGACCCGAGTCTACGCATAACCGCAGGTGCACGGCGGCGGTCTGCGCACACCGGGGCCGATCCGCTCAAGCGGCGCGCATGTCCGCCGCGGCGGTGCCGTCGCGTTCGCCGACCGCGCGCGCCAGCTGCTGGAGCCTGAGCAGAACGTCGCTCTGCGCGTCGAGCAGCTCGGCACCGAGCTTGTGCACCTGATCCTCGTGGCGGTCCCGGCTGGCCTGCAGCACGGCGCGCGCGATGCGGTGCACCGCGGCGTGCGCCGGATCCACGGCACGGAACGCGCCAAGTCCGCCGTAGCTGGCCTGTCCCTCGTTGTCGTACCACTTGCCGAAACGGCAGCCGTGGTGGTCCGGCAGCGTATCCACGTCGACCGCGCCATCGTCCCTGGCCGCGTCGGTCAGCACCTGCGCGACGAACGCGCGATGGTCCTCCTGCGCGCCCTCGAGCAGCAGCCGCGCGGTGGTCGCCTGCATGCCGCGCATCTGCCGGCGCAGCGACGCGGTGACCGATTCGACCACCTGCACCTCGCGCCCGGCGGCATCGCTGGTGCGCTCGATGGTGCTGGCGCAGTCGTGGATCGCCCGCGTGCCGTCCTCGACCTCGCCGGTGGCGCTTTGCACCCGCCGCGCCAGGTTGCGCACTTCATCGGCGACA
>JAJZHS010000116.1 GCA_021798395.1 Pseudomonadota bacterium | reverse complement strand
GCGGCGCAGGCGCAGCGCGCGTCCGGCGCGGCTGTGGCTGGCGCGGCCCAGCGCGTCGCTGATGAAGGCGCCGGCGTCGACCACCGCGTCGAGGTCGACTCCGGTGTGCAGCCCCAGGCCGTGCAGCATGTACAGCAGGTCCTCGGTGGCCAGGTTGCCGGTGGCGCCCTTGGCGTACGGGCAGCCGCCGAGCCCGGCGACCGAGGCGTGGAAGCTGGCCACGCCGAGTTCGAGCGCGGCCAGCACGTTGGCCAGCGCCTGGCCGTAGGTGTCGTGGAAATGCCCGGCCAGGCGAGGCAGCGGCAGCACCCGCGCGCAGGCCTCGAACACCGCCTGCACCGCGCCGGGGGTGCCGACGCCGATGGTGTCGGCGATGTCGACGTTGTCGCAGCCCAGGTCGGCCATGCGCTGCACCACGTCGGCCACCGCGGCCGGCGCGACCGCGCCCTGATACGGGCAGCCGAGGGCGCACGAAATCGAGCCGCGCAGCTTGACCCCGGCGTCGCGCGCCATCGCCGCCACCGGCTCGAAGCGCGCGATCGACTCGGCGATCGTGCAGTTGATGTTGCGCTGCGCGAACGCCTCGCTGGCCGCCGAGAACACGACGACTTCGCCGATTCCGGCGGCCAGCGCGGCTTCCATGCCGCGCACGTTCGGCACCAGCGCCGAGTAGACGGTGCCGGGGCGGCGGGCGATGCGCGCCATCACCTCGGCGCTGTCGGCCATCTGCGGCACCCATTTCGGCGACACGAAGGCGGCAGCTTCGACGTTCGCGAAACCGGCCGCGGCCAGCCGCTCGACGAGATCGATCTTGGTTTCCAGCGCGATCGGCGCGGCTTCGTTCTGCAGCCCGTCGCGCGGGCCGACCTCGACCACCTCGACGTGGCGGGGAAGTTGCTGCAATGTGGACATGATGACGGTCTCCGTGCTGAGCGCGCCTGCTGCGTGCAGTGCGCGCGGTGTCGATTCAGTAGCCCAGGGCCGGGTCGACGCGGCCGCCCGGCGCATCGCCGCGCTCGATCGCGGCGATTCCGCGCATCACCTGCGCCGCGGCGGGGCCGACCAGCGTCGGCGCGGCCACGTGCGGCGTGATCCGCACGCGCGGATGGCGCCACAGCGCGTCGTCGGCCGGCAGCGGCTCGCGCGCGAACACGTCGAGCGTGGCGCCGGCGAGGTGGCCGTCGCCCAGCAGTTCGAGCAGGTCGTGCTCGTCGATCACGGCGCCGCGCCCGGCGCTGACCAGGTAGGCGCCGCGCGGCAGCTGCTGCAGCGCGCGCCAGTCGAGCAGCCCGGCGGTGTGGCGCGTCAGCGGCAGCAGCACGACCAGCACGCGACACGCGGCGAGGAATTCGTCGAGCCGTTCGAGGGAAACCAGCGGCCAGTCGGGGTCGACGCCGTCGCGCCGCGCGCCGCTGCGGGTGCACGCCAGCACCGGGAAATCCATCGCCGCCACGCGCCGCGCCGCGGCCAGTCCCATCTGGCCCAGGCCGAGGAAGCCGACGTGGAAACCGCCGCGCGCCGGCAGCGGCAGCGCTGCCCATTGCTGCCGCGCCTGCTGCGCGGCGTACTCGGGCATGCGGCGGTACGCGTGCAGCACGGCCTCGGCGACGTAATCGGCCATCTGCCGGCCCATGCCGGCGTCCTCCAGGCGCAACAGCGGAACGTCGGGCGCGCAGGCGTGCATCGCCGGCAGCACGGCGTCGACTCCGGCGCCGAGGTTGAATACCGCGCGCAGGCCCAGCTGCCCGGCCAGCCAGTCGGCCGGCGGCTTCCACACCAGTGCGAAATCGGCCTGCGCGTCGGGTTCGGCGGTGGCGTCGACAACCTCGACGGCCAGGCCGAGCTCGCCGGCGTGCTGCATCAGCGCGTCGCGCCAGCGGCGGAACGGCTCGCCGGGGTCCCACACCGCGAGCTTCATGGCGCGGTCTCTGTCGCCTCGGTTTCGCGCATGCGCAGCAGCGCGGCGCCTTCGCCGATCTGTTCGCCGACCGCGACCAGCACGGCGTCGATCACGCCGTCGTCGGCAGCGTGCAGGGTGTGTTCCATTTTCATCGCCTCGAGCACGAGCAGCGGCTGCCCGGACTTGACCGTATCGCCGGCTGCCACCAGCAGCGCGGCGACGCGACCCGGCATCGGCGCGCTCAGGCGGGCCTGCGCGGCGCCTCCGGCGGCGCCGTGCACGTCGCCGAGGTGAAGCCGAACGACGCCCTGCGCGCCGTCGGCGAACACCGTGCAGCCGCCAGCCGCGTCGCCTGCGACGTGCGCGCGCAGCGCAGCGTCGCCGTGGGTGATGCGCAGCTGCAGTTCGTCGGCGCCGCTGTCGGCGGCGTGCCAGCGCAGCGGCTGCGGCGCGCCGTCGCCGAGCGCGAGCAGCCAGTCGCCGTCGCCGCGGGTCAAGGCGACTTCGACTTCGTCTCCGGCCAGCGCCCAGCGCAGCCGCCGCGGCGGCAACCGGCCGTTGCTCCACGCGTCGCGCCGGCTCCACGGGTCGGAGTCGGCCGCGGCCTGCTCGCGTTCGAGCAGGGCGCAGCTCGCCGCCAGCGCAGCGCTGGTCAACGGCAATGCCGGCGCCAGCAGCCGGTCCTGGGCGCGGCCGATCAGCCCGGTGTCCATGCGCGCGGCGGCGAACTCGGGTTCGGCCAGCAGCCGGCCGAGGAACTCGGTGTTGCATTCGACTCCGGCCACGCGGGTGTCGCGCAGCGCAGCGCGCAGGCGCGCCAGCGCCTGCGCGCGATCGGGGCCCCAGGCGATCAGCTTGGCGATCATCGGGTCGTAGTACGGCGAAATCCGGTCGCCTTCGCGAACCCCGCTGTCGACGCGCAGCGCCGCCGGCTGCGCGGCGCCGCCGACGCAGAACGCGACGTGCCCGGGCAGCGCAAAGCGGCTCAGCACGCCGGTCGCGGGCAGGAAGCCGTTGCGCGGGTTCTCCGCGTACAGCCGCACTTCGACGGCGTGGCCGCGCGGCGCTGCGGGCGCGTCCGGCAGCGGTTCGCCGGAGGCCACGCGCAGCTGCCATTCGACCAGGTCGAGTCCGGTGATCATTTCGGTCACAGGGTGCTCGACCTGCAGCCGGGTGTTCATTTCCATGAAGTAGAAGCCGCGGATTCCGCCGGCGCCGTCGCCCTCGGCGATGAACTCGACGGTTCCGGCGCCGACGTAGCCGACGGCCTGCGCGGCGGCCACCGCGGCGTCGCGCAAGGCGGCGCGCTGCGCCGGGGTCAGCCCCGGGGCCGGTGCTTCCTCGACCACCTTCTGGTGCCGGCGCTGCAGCGAGCAGTCGCGCTCGAACAGCGCCACGGCGCGGCCGTGGGCGTCGGCGAAGACCTGGATTTCGATGTGCCGCGGGTTGGCCACCAGCTTTTCGATCAGCACGGCGTCGTTGCCGAACGCTGCGGCAGCCTCGCGCCGGCACGACGCCAGCGCGGCGGCGAAATCGTCCGCGGCGTGCACCGCGCGCATGCCCTTGCCGCCGCCTCCGGCGCTGGCCTTGATCAGCACCGGCCAGCCGATGCGCGCCGCTTCGGCGGCAAGCAGCGCGTCGTCCTGCGCGGCGTCGTGGTAGCCGGGAACCAGCGGCACCCCGGCGGCGTGCATCAGGCGCTTGGACTCGGCCTTCAGGCCCATGGCGTCGATCGCCGCCGGCGGCGGGCCGATGAACGCGACGCCGGCTTCGGCGCAGGCGCGCGCGAAGTCGGCGTTCTCGCTGAGGAAACCGTAGCCGGGGTGGATCGCCTCGGCCCCGCAGTCGCGCGCCGCGCGCAGGATGCGCGCCGCATCGAGGTAGCTGTGCGCGGCTTCGGCCGGACCGATCGGCAGCGCTTCGTCGCACGCCGCGACGTGCGCCGCCGTGGCGTCGGCCTCGGAGTACACGGCCACGCTGCGCACGCCCAGGCGGCGGCAGGTGGCGGCGACGCGGCAGGCGATTTCGCCGCGGTTGGCGATCAGGATCTTGCTGAACATGGCGGTCAGGGTCGGGAGTCGGTGGAGGCGTCGCCGCCGACCACGCGGACGTCGGTGATGTCGGCGATGCGGCTGTGCGCGGGGGCGGGTGGAACGGGTGCAGCGGGCGGCGGCGAGGCGGGCGCGGGGGGCGGTTCGGCGCGGCCGCTGAACACCCGAACCAGCCGCGACAGCAGGGTGCGCACGTGGCGCAGGCTGACGCGCAGCAGCCAGCCCATCGCCAGCAGCAGCGCGGCCAGCGCGATGCACCACAGCAGCGGGTGGCTCAGTGCCAGCCAGATCGATCCGAGCACCGCGATCTCTTCGGCCAGCGACGCGCCGATGTTCGAGAACGGCTCGGGCGAGGTGTTGATCGCGGCGCGCGCGGCCAGCTTGGTCAGCGCCGCCGCGGCGGCGAGCAGCCCGCCGCTGCTCAGCGCCAGGGTGGCGCCGAGGTCATGGCTGCCGCCGGCCATGGCCGCGGCCAGCAACGCGCCGGTGACCACGCGCAGCGGCGCGGCGACGAAGTCCGACAGGCTGTCGACGCCCGGAATCTTGTCGGCCAGGAAGCCGATGAAGGCGAGCAGGCTGGTGATGCCGACGACCAGCGGCGAGCCCAGCCAGGCGAGCGGCGCGGGCAAGCTGATCCAGCCGGCCAGCGCCGAGGCGCCGAGCGCGAACACGACCAGCGACGCGCGCAGCCCGCTGGCCCAGCCCAGCACCGTGACCAGCGCGACGAGTTGCAGCAGCGTGTCGGCGCCGTGCACCGTCAGCACTCCGTGGCCGGTTGCAGCGCGACCACCCGGGGCGGCGACTTCGGCGCCGGCGGCGTCGCCGCGGCGGCGTCGCCGTCGGCGTGCAGGCCGAGCCGCGCGAACAAGGCGCGGTCGGCGTCGACGTCGGCGTTTCCGGTGACCAGCAGGGTGTCGCCGTAGAAGATCGAATTCGCCCCGGCGATGAAGCACAGCGCCTGGATGCCGTCGCCGAGCTCGCGCCGCCCGGCCGACAGCCGCACCCGCGCGCGCGGCATGCAGATGCGCGCGGCGGCGACGACGCGGACGAAATCGAACGGGTCGAGCTCCGGAGCGTTCTGCAGCGGCGTTCCGGCGACGCGCACCAGGGCGTTGATCGGAACCGATTCGGGCTGCGGGTCGAGCGCGGCCAGCTGCGCGAGCAGCGCGGCGCGGTCGCGGCGGCTTTCGCCCATGCCGACGATGCCGCCGCAGCACACGTGCATGCCGGCGTCGCGCACCGCGTCGAGGGTGTCGAGGCGCTCCTGGTAGGTGCGGGTGGTGACGATCTCGCCGTAGAACTCGGGCGAAGTGTCGAGGTTGTGGTTGTAGTAGTCCAGGCCGGCGTCGGCCAGCCGGTGCGCCTGCTCGCGGCTGAGCATTCCCAGGGTCATGCACGTCTGCAGCCCCAGCGCCTTGACGCCTTCGATGATGACGGCGAGCTTTTCGATGTCGCGGTCCTTCGGTTCGCGCCACGCCGCGCCCATGCAGAAGCGGCCTGCGCCGGCGTCCTTCGCCGCGCGCGCGTTGGCCAGCACCAGTTCCACGTCCATCAGCTTGTCGGCCGCCACGCCGGTGTCGTGGTGCGCCGACTGCGGGCAGTAGCCGCAGTCCTCGGCGCAGCCTCCGGTCTTGATCGACAGCAGCGACGACAGCTGCACCTCGGTGGGGTCGAAATGCGCACGGTGCACCTGCTGCGCCTGCCACAGCAATTCGGGCAGCGGCAGCGCGAGCAGGTCGTCGATGCGCTCGGGGGTCCAGGTCTGGGTCATGTCGTTGGGTTTCAGTTCGGGTTCCACGATGGCTTGCGCCGGTTCAGGAAGGCGTCGATGCCTTCGCGGCCGTCGCGGCTGGCGCGCGCCTCGGCGATGCGCGCCGCGGTGTCGGCCAGCAGCGCCTCGCCGAGGTGCCGGTGCGCGGTGTCGGCGAGCAGCCGCTTGGCCGCGGCCAGCGCCTGCGGCGACGCCGCGTGCAGCGCGGCCAGCCATTGTTGCACCTGCGCGTCGAGCGCGGCGACGTCGGCGGCGACCTCGTGCAGCAAGCCGATGCGCGCCGCGGTCGCGGCGTCGAACACTTCGGCGCCCAGCGTGTAGCGCTGCGCCGCGCGGGGGCCGATGGCGCGCAGCACGTGCGGCATGATCGTGGCCGGAACCAGGCCGAGCTTGACCTCGCTGAGACAGAAGCGCGCGCCGGCCAGGCCGACCGCGAAGTCGCAGGCCGCGACCAGCCCGACGCCGCCGGCGAAGGTGTCGCCGTGCACCCGCGCGATGACCGGCTGCGGGCATTCGGCGATGGCGCGCAGCATGCGCGCCAGGCGCATCGAGTCGTCGCGATTGGCGGCGTCGTCCCAGGTCGCCATCTCGCGCATGTAGTTCAGGTCGGCGCCGGCGCAGAACGCCGGCCCCTGGGCGTCGAGCACCACCGCGCGCAGCGTCGCGTCGGCGGCGAATTCGACGAACGCGGCGTGCAGCGCGGCGATGGTCGCGGCGTCGAAGGCGTTGCGCAGCTGCGGGCGGGCCAGGGTGACGCGGGCCACGGCGCCGTCGCGCGCGAGCAGGATCGGAGTGGACGTGGTCATGGCGGCCGGCCTCGCGCTCACATGCGGAACACGCCGAAGCGTGTGGGCGGAATCGGCGCGTTGAGCGCCGCCGACAGCCCCAGCGCGAGCACGCGGCGGGTGTCGGCCGGGTCGATGACGCCGTCGTCCCACAGCCGCGCGGTCGAGTAGTAGGGGTTGCCCTGCGCCTCGTACTGGGCGCGGATCGGCGCCTTGAACGCCTCCTCGTCGTCGGCGCTCCAGTCCTGGCCGCGGGCTTCCAGGCCGTCGCGGCGCACCGTGGCCAGCACGCTGGCGGCCTGCTCGCCGCCCATCACGCTGATGCGCGCGTTGGGCCACATCCACAGCTGGCGCGGGCCGTAGGCGCGGCCGCACATGCCGTAGTTGCCGGCGCCGAAGCTGCCCCCGACGATGACCGTGAATTTCGGCACCGCGGCGCAGGCCACCGCGGTGACCATTTTCGCGCCGTTGCGCGCGATGCCCTCGTTCTCGGCCTTGCGCCCGATCATGAAGCCGGTGACGTTCTGCAGGAACACCAGCGGGGTGCGGCGCTGGCAGCACAGCTCGACGAAATGCGCGCCCTTGAGCGCCGACTCGGAGAACAGGATGCCGTTGTTGGCGATGATCCCCACCGGCATGCCCTCGATGTGCGCGAAACCGCACACCAGGGTGGTGCCGTAGCGCGCTTTGAACTCGTCGAACGCGCTGCCGTCGACCAGGCGCGCGATCAGTTCGCGCGCGTCCAGCGGCTTGCGCAGGTCCAGCGGCGCCAGCGCGCGCAGCTGCTCGACCGGGTAGGCCGGAGGGCACGGCGCGCGCAGGTCCAGGCCCTGCGCCTTGGCCGGCGCCGGCAGGTGTCCGACGATGCGCCGCGCGATGCGCAGTGCGTCGTCGTCGTCGTGCGCGAAGTGGTCGGCTACGCCCGACAGCCGGGTGTGCACGTCGGCG
>JAJZHS010000115.1 GCA_021798395.1 Pseudomonadota bacterium | reverse complement strand
CGATCACGGTGCGGCCGACTTTGATCGGCTGTGCACGTTCCTGCGGATCGGGCTCGAAACCCGTGATCAAGCGGCGCTCGATCGACTTGCCGATCAGCGTCTCGATGTCGCGCAGGAAACGCAGCTCGTCGACGCAGACCAGCGAAATCGCCTCGCCCTCGGCGCCGGCACGGCCGGTGCGGCCGATGCGGTGCACGTAGTCCTCGGGGACGTTCGGCAGCTCGTAGTTCACGACCAGCGGCAGTTGGTCGATGTCGATGCCGCGCGCGGCGATGTCGGTCGCCACCAGAACCTGCAGCTTGCCCGACTTGAACGCGCCCAGCGCGCGGGTGCGCGCGCCCTGGCTCTTGTTGCCGTGGATCGCATCGGCGCCGATGCCGTCGTGCGCCAACTGCTCGGCCAGCCGGTTGGCGCCGTGCTTGGTGCGCATGAACACCAGCACCTGGAACCAGTTGTGCTCGCGAATCAGGTGCGAGAGAAGTTCGCGCTTGCGCTCGCGGCCGACCGGATGCACGGTCTGGCGCACGGTCTGCGCCGCGATGTTGCGCCGTGCGACTTCGATCACCGCCGGCTTGTCGAGCAGTCCCTGGGCCAGGGTCTTGATCTCGTCGGAGAAGGTCGCCGAAAACAGCAGGTTCTGCCGCTTCTTCGGCAGCAACGACAGGACGCGCTTGATGTCGTGGATGAAGCCCATGTCGAGCATGCGATCGGCCTCGTCGAGCACCAGGGTGTCGATCCCCGACAGGTTCAGGTTGCCCTGCCCGTGGTGGTCGAGCATGCGTCCCGGCGTGGCCACGACGATGTCGACGCCGCGCTTGAGCGCGTCGATCTGCGGCTGCATGCCGACGCCGCCGTACATCACCATGCAGCGCAAAGTCAGGAACTGGCCGTAGTCGCGCACGCTTTCGGCGACCTGGGCTGCGAGTTCGCGCGTGGGCACCAGCACCAGAACGCGCGGAATCACCCGGCGCTGCGCGTCGCGCGCCTGCGGCGCATGCGCCAGGCGCTGCAGCAGCGGCAGCGTGAACGCAGCGGTCTTGCCGGTACCGGTCTGCGCCGCGGCGAGCAGGTCGCCGCCGGCGAGCACCGCCGGAATGCCCTGCGCCTGGATCGGCGTGGGCGTGGTGTATCCCTGCGTCGCGATCGCGCGCAGAACGGGCTCGCTGAGCCCCATTTGATCAAAGGTCATGGAGGGTCTTGACTGCCGTGCGCTCAGGCGCTCGGCTGGACCCGCGCTCGCGCGGCCCTGCGGGCCACGCACCAGCTTGTCGCGGATCCTGGGAGCCGGCAGCGCCGGCAAGAGTCGGATTCGACAGCGCGCGACGAACTGGGCGCCGCGCTGCAGGCCGCAATCGTACCAGCAATGCGCGCGCGACGCTCAGCGCCCGGCATGTGGAATGAAGGGTCGGGCAAAGCTGCTTATGCTATGCGTTTTCGACTTGTTCCTGCGGAGCGCCCTGCGATGTCCCCGATCGAAACCAAACTCCAAACCCTCGGCATCACGCTGCCCGCGCTCGCCGTGCCGGCAGCCGCCTACCTGCCCTACGTGCGCAGCGGCAACCTGCTGTTCCTTTCCGGCCACATCAGCAAGCAGGGCGGCGCGGTCTTCAAGGGCCAGCTCGGCCGCGACCTCGACACCGCGCAGGGCAAGGCCGCGGCGCGCGCCGTGGCGATCGACCTGCTCGGCACCCTGCACGCGGCGACCGGCGACCTGATGCGCATCAAACGCATCGTCAAACTGCTGGGGCTGGTCAACTCCACCCCGGACTTCACCGAGCAGCACCTGGTGATCAACGGCGCCTCGGAACTGCTCGGCGACGTCCTCGGCGAAGCCGGACGGCACGCGCGCAGCGCGTTCGGCGCGGTGCAGTTGCCGATGGGCGCCGCGGTGGAGATCGAACTGATCGTCGAGGTGGAGTGAACCCCAGGGCTGCCGGGGGCTCACCGCACGTGGCGACCGTTCGAGCGCGGCGAGATCCGTTCAGCCGATCCGACCATCGCGGGCACGCTCGATGCGCCGTTCGACCAACCGCCCGAATCCGTCGATCGCCAGGGGAACGCTGAAACGATAGCCCTGGAACGCGTCGCACCCGTGCTCCATCAGGAAGGTCCACTGCGCGTCCGTTTCGACCCCCTCGGCGACGACATTCAGCCCCAGCCCCTTGCCCATCGCAATGATGGTCTGCGCCACGGTCGCGTCCTGGTGGTCCTGGGGCAGGTCGTCGACGAACGACTTGTCGATCTTGAGTCGATCGAGAGGCAATCGCGTCAGGTACGACAGCGACGAACTTCCGGTACCGAAATCGTCGAGCGAAAACGCGATTCCGACCCGCTTCAGCGCCAGCATTTTGTCGAAGGCCTCGCCCACGTTGTCGAGCACGGTGCTTTCGGTCAGTTCGATCTCGAGCCTGGCCGGATCTGCCCCGGATGCGCGCAGCGAATCCAGGACCGAGTCGACGAAATCGACCTGGGCAAACTGGCGCGCGCTCACGTTCACCGCCAGCACCAGGCCGCCGGTCGACTCCGCCGCGCTCCAGGCGGCGATCTGCGCGCATGCGGCGTCCAGCACCCATTTGCCCAACGCCACGATGATTCCGGTTTCCTCGGCCAGGCCGATGAATTCACCCGGCGGCAGCAAGCCGCGCGCCGGATGGTTCCAGCGCACCAGCGCCTCGGCCCCGACCAGTTGCCCACCGCGGTCGTACTGCGGCTGGAAATGCAGCACGAGCTGGCTCGCGACGATGGCCTGGCGCAACTGCGCCTCGAGCGCGGTGCGCCTGGCCAGTTCGACCTGCATGCCCTGCTCGAAGAAGCGCAACGCGTTGCGGCCGTCCTGCTTGGCGCGATACATCGCCAGATCGGCTTGCATCAGGATCGTCTCGACCGAGTCGACGCCGCCTTTGAACAGGGTCGCGCCGACGCTCGCCGAACAGTAGAACGCCTGCTTGTCGAGTTCGTAGGCTTCGGCCATGTTCGCGCGCAGCTTATCGGCGATCTTCGCCGCGTGCATTCCGGCCGCGCCGGCCTCGGCGCCCAGGTCTTCCAGCACGACGACGAATTCGTCGCCGCCGAAGCGGGCCACCGTGTCGCCTTCGCGCACCGACGCCTTCAAGCGCTGCGCGGCCTTGACCAGCAGTTGGTCGCCGGCATGGTGGCCGACGGTGTCGTTGACTTTCTTGAAATTGTCGAGATCCACGAACAGGAGTGCGCAATAGTCCTGGCTGCGCGCGCTCCACGACAGCGCGTGATCGAGGCGGTCGTGCAGCAGCATGCGGTTCGGCAGGTCGGTCAGCGCGTCGAAATACGCAAGATGCTCGGCCTTCGATTCCGCCTCGCGTTGCCGCGTCACGTCGGCGAACGAACCCACATAGTGCGTGACGCGGTTGCCGGGGTCCTTGACCGCCGAGATCGCCAGGTGGACGGTGAACAGTTCGCCGCTCTTGTGGCGGTTGACCAATTCGCCCTGCCAATAGCCGTCGCGGGCGATGGCCGCCCACATCTGCGCATAGAACTTCGCGTCCTGCAGGCCCGAATTCAGCAGCCTCGGCGTCCTGCCGACGACTTCATGCTCGCCGTACCCGGTGATGCGGGTGAAGGCTCGATTGACGCGCTGCAGGACCCCGGCCGCGTCGGTCACCATGATGCCGTCCTGCGCCTCGAACGCGGTGGCTGCGATGCGCAGGGCCTCTTCCGCCTGACGCCGCTCGGTGATGTCGAAGGCACAGGCCACCCGCATGGTCGGCTGCCCGTCGGCGTCGCTGGCCACGGTCAGGTCGACCCACACCGGAAACGTGGAACCGTCCTTGCAGACGTGCTGCGATTCGAAGATCACCTGCGCCTTGCGGTCGACACCGATGCCGGCATTGCGGTAGGCGGGCTGGTATCCGGGCGCAAACAGCCGATCCACCTCCATGCCGCGCATGTCGTCGACCGTGTAGCCGCGTCGGGCGGCGAACGCCGGATTGACGTCGACCAGGCGGTTGGTGCGCACGTCGCTGATCGCGAAACACAGGCCGCTGCGCTCGAAAGCCTCCAGCCACAAGCGGGCCTTGGCCTGCGCCTCGGCGCGCTCGGTGATGTCCTGAATGGTGCCGTGCATCCGGGTCGGGGCGCCCGAGGCGTCCAGGTCGAGCCGTCCGCGTCCGTGGACCCAGCGTCGCGCACCGTCGCTGGGTCGGATGATGCGGTACTCGCGATCGAACATCCGCCGCCGGTCGAGAACCTCCTGCCTGAAATACCGATCCATCGAGTCCCTGTCCTCCGGGGCCACCAGCGCGGCCCAGCCGGCCAGGGTGTGCGGGTGGCTGGAATCGATCCCGAACAGCCGGTCCAGCGCGTCGGAGCTCTCCCACACGTCACGCCCGATGTCGAGCACGTAGCTTCCGATCCCGGCAATGTCCTGCGACTCGCGCAACAGATCGAGCGCCTGCGCCGCCTCGTCCTTGGCGGCTTCGCGCTCGGTGATGTCGCGTGAAATGCCGAACATTCCGGTGACGCGCCCTTCGGCGTCGTGCAGCGGCCCCTTGGTGACGAGGTAGACGACCTCGCCGTCGGCCGTCGACAGGCGCTCGACGGCGCGCAGCACGGAGTCGCTTTCCATCACCGCGCGATCGTTGCGGGCGATCAATTCGGCCTGCTCCAGCGGGAAGATCGCGGTGTCGTCCCGGCCGATGATGTCGGCCGGAGCGCGCCCCGCGACGCGCCCGACTTCGCGATTCACCAGGGTATAGCGTCCGCCGGCGTCCTTGGCGAAGATGGCGTCCGGCGAACTGTCGAGCAGTTCGGCGATCAGGCGCTGGCTTTGCTCGCCGAGCCGCATCGCGCGTTGCGCGTCCCGGATCGATTGCTCGAGCTTGCCGACATGGCGTCTTTCGACGACAAAAAGCAGGCACGTCGTGCCGACGACGAACACCAGACCCATGACCGTCCGGACGACATGCAGCGTCACGGGGGCGTGGACCAGCGCAGCGACCCACGTTTCCACCCCAAGCATCCAGGCGGCAGCGACCGCGCCGTAGATACCCGCGAGCCGAGCCGGGTAGCCGCCGCCTCCGCGCCGCGTCGTTGCCGCCCGCGCGCGCTGGCCGTCGTGTCGTCGCGTCCGCATCAGACCCCTCCCGAGAAAACGCCGGGCCGCCCCAAGTTTTCTCAACCCCCACGGGGCGGGCTGGGCGCATGGTGGAAAGCCCGCCGTTGAACATCTTAGATACGAAACCAGGTATCTCATGCCAAGGAATTGGCATTTCTCGACGCCATTACAACTTGTAGCCACGCATCCCGCGCCATTCGGCTGCCTTCACGGCCTCGAATCGCCGCGGCCGGGCGCCTGCACCCGTGCCGACCGCCGCGCGGGGTACGCACGAATATCCCCAGTGGGCAAAGCTTGTTTCGCGGTCTTTCACCGCCGGCAAGCGGCGGCGGCGGGCGCCACGATACATTGACCGGTTCCCCGCGTTTTCGCGCCCCTGTCGATGCGCCGCCCCGGCGGCGCGAGGTCTCCATCATGAGCCATTCCCCGCTCCGAACTTCCGCGCGCAACCCGTGGTGGCGTGTCGGCTCGATCTACCAGATCTACCTTCGCAGCTTCCAGGACAGCGACGGCGACGGCGTCGGAGACCTGCCCGGCGTGCTGCGGCGCCTGCCCTACATCGCCCAACTCGGCGTGGATGCGATCTGGCTGACTCCGTTCTACAGCAGCCCGATGAAGGATTGCGGTTACGACGTCAGCGACTACCGCGCGGTCGACCCCCTGTTCGGCACCCTCGACGACTTCCGGCGCGTCATCGCGCGCGCCCACGAGCTCGGCCTGAAAGTGATGATCGACCAGGTTCTGTCCCACACGTCGGACCGGCATCCCTGGTTTCGCGAAAGCTGCAGCGACGCCTCCAATCCCAAGGCCGACTGGTACGTATGGGCCGATCCTCGCGACGACGGTTCGCCGCCGAACAACTGGCTGAGCGTGTTCGGCGGCAGCGCGTGGAAATGGAACGCGCGGCGCCAGAAGTACTACATGCACAACTTCCTGGCCAGCCAGCCCGACTTGAATTTCCACCATCCCCAGGTGCAGCAGGCGCTGCTCGACGACGTCCGCTACTGGCTCGACCAGGGCGTCGACGGCTTGCGCCTGGACACCGCGAATTTCTACTTCCACGACCCGCTGCTGCGCTCCAATCCGGCGCGCGGCTGGCCGGTCGACAGCGATCCGGCGGTGACCGCCGTCAACCCCTACGCTTGGCAGCGCCACGTGTACGACAAGAGCCGCCCGGAGAACCTGCAGTTCCTGCGCCGGCTGCGCGCCCTGCTCGACGCCTACCCGGGCTCGGCGATGGTCGGCGAGATCGGCGATGACGACGGGCTGTGCCGCCTGGTCGAATACACCCAGGGCGGCGACAGACTGCACATGGCGTACAGCTTCGACCTGCTGGGGCCGCGCCACGACGCGCCCTATCTGCACGCCATGCTCGATCGGCTGCTGCACATGGTCGGCGATGGCTGGGCCTGCTGGTCGCTGTCCAACCACGACGTGCCCAGGGTCGCAAGCCGCTGGGGCGGCGAGCGGCCCGACCCGAGCCTGCTGCGCCAGGCCGCCGTGCTGCAGATGACCCTGCTTGGAACGCCCTGCATCTACCAGGGCGACGAACTCGGCCTCGAAGAAGCCGAGTTGTCCGAAGCCGAGCTGCGCGACCCCTACGGCATCGCGATGTGGCCCAACTACAAGGGCCGCGACGGTTGCCGCACGCCGATGCCGTGGGACGCGGCGCAGGCCGGTGCCGGGTTCACCGACGGCACGCCGTGGCTGCCCCTGTGCGCGCGGCACCGCGCGCACGCCGTGGCCCAGCAGCAGGCCGGCGGCCTGCTGGATTTCTACCGGCAGCTGCTGGCCTGGCGACGCCGCCAGCCGGCCCTGCAGGCGGGCACCATGCGCCTGCTGCCGGCGCACGAACACCTGCTTGCCTACACGCGCGAATCCCGCCGCCCGGCCCAGCGCCTGCTGTGCGCGTTCAACTGCAGCGCGCAAGCTTTGCGCTGGAAGCTTCCCGCCGCGTTCGAGGCCATGGCGCAGGCGCCGCGCTGCGGCGCCGACCTGATCGACGGCACCGTGCATCTCGAGCCCTGGGGCGTGCTGCTGGCCCAGGCGCGCACCGAGGAGCGGCCTCGCGCGACGCCGGCAAACGCAGGCAAAGACGCGCCCCTGCGCCTGTAGGACGCGGCGACGGCGTCAGCCTCCCTCAGGCACCAACAACGATCAGCGTGGCCGGCTTGAACGCGGTGTTGCCGACCGGCTTGCCGCGGCGCGCGCGATGGGCGACGAAATCGCCCTGCTGGCGCGCGCTGAAGGCGAGCACCTTGGCCGCTCCGCCACGGCCGCTGCCGTGCACCTCGAGCGCGTCGCCGCCGGCCAGCAGCGCGGCGGCGACGACACCCTCCTTCGGCTCCAGCCCGATCAGCTGCAGGCCGCGCCCGCCGCGCGGCAAGGCGCGCAACTCGTCGACGCCGAACAGCAGCAGCC
>JAJZHS010000114.1 GCA_021798395.1 Pseudomonadota bacterium | reverse complement strand
TTGAACTTCTGCACCTTGCCGGTGATGGTCAGCGGGAAGGTCTGCACGAAGCGAATGTGGCGGGGAATCTTGTAGTGCGCGATCTGCCCCTGGCAGAAGGCGCGGATGTCTTCGGCGGTCGGCTCGGTGCCGGCTTTCGGGATGATCCACGCGCACAGTTCCTCGCCGTACTTGCGGTCGGGAACTCCGACCACCTGCACGTCCTGCACCATCGGGTGGCGGTAGAGGAACTCCTCGATTTCGCGCGGATAGATGTTCTCGCCGCCGCGGATCACCATGTCCTTGATGCGGCCGACGATGTTGACGTACCCCTCGGCGTCCATCGTCGCCAGGTCGCCGGTGTGCATCCAGCCGTCGGCGTCGACCGCTTCGCGGGTCTTTTCCTCGTCGCCCCAGTAGCCGTGCATCACCGAGTAGCCGCGGGTGCACAGCTCGCCGGGCTGCCCCGGAGGCACGACGCCGCCGGTTTCCGGATCGACGATCTTCACTTCCAGGTGCGGCTGCACCTGGCCGACGGTGCTGACGCGCCTGTCCAGCGGCGTGTCGGTCGAACTCTGGCAGCTCACCGGAGCGGTCTCGGTCATGCCGTAGGCGATGGTGATCTCGCTCAGGTGCATGTCGCGCACCACGCGCTTCATGACCTCGATCGGGCACGGGCTGCCGGCCATGATTCCGGTGCGCAGCGTGCCGAGGTCGAATTCCTTGAAGCGCGGATGGTCGAGCATGGCGATGAACATGGTCGGCACGCCGTGCAGTCCGGTGCAGCGCTGCTGCTGCACGGCCTGCAGCGTCAGCAGCGGATCGAAGGCGTCGTTCGGGTAGACGATGGTCGCGCCGTGGGTCAGGCACGCCAGGTTGCCCAGCACCATGCCGAAGCAGTGGTACAGCGGAACCGGAATGCACAGCCGGTCGGCCGCGGTCAGCTTCATGGCCTCGCCGATGAAGTAGCCGTTGTTCAGGATGTTGCTGTGGGTGAGAGTCGCGCCTTTCGGGAACCCCGTCGTTCCGCTGGTGAATTGGATGTTGATCGGGTCGTGCGGCCCCAGCTGTGCGGCCGCGGCGGCCACCGCCGGGTCGTCGGCGTCGCCGCGCGCGATCCAGTCGACGAAGCGCAGCATGCCTGGCTCGTCGCCGTCCCCCAGATGCACGATCAGGCGCAGATCGTGCAGCCGCGCAGCGTGCAGCTGGCCGGGCGCGGACGTCGCCACCTCGGGAGCGAGCTCGCGCAGCATCGCCAGGTAGTCGCTGCTTTTGAACGCGGTCATGGTCACCAGAGCCTTGCAGCCGACCTTGTTCAGCGCGTACTCGACCTCGGCGGTGCGGTACGCCGGGTTGATGTTGACCAGGATGATGCCGACCTTCGCCGTGGCCAGCTGCATCAGCACCCATTCGACGCAGTTGTGCGCCCAGATGCCGACGCGGTCGCCGCGCGCCAGTCCGCTGCGCAGCATGGCGCTGCCCAGGCGGTCGACCTCGTGCTTGAGCGCGCGGTAGCTCAGCGTGCGGCCCTGGTGGCACGCGATGAGCGCGTCGTGCTCGCCCTGGCGCTCGGCCATGGCGTCGAAAAAGTCGCCGATGGTTTGCGTCAGCAGCGGCGCGGTGCGCGCGCCGCAGGCATAGCTGGTGGTCAGCGGTTCGTCCATGCTCGTCTCCTGGATGTTGGTGTGGTCGGCGTGTAACGGCGGGTCAGAAGCGGGCTTCGAGCCAGCGCTCGAGCTGAGGCAGGCGGTCGACGCCCCAGAACGGTTCGCCGTCGACGACGAAGAACGGCGCGCCGCAGACTCCGGCGGCCAGTGCGCGGTCGACGTTGGCCTTCAGCGCGGCCTTGATGCGGGCGTCGCCGCACCAGGCGTCGATCTGCCCCGCGTCGAGGCCGAGCCCGGTGCCGAGCGCGTGCAGCTGCGCCATGTCGCCGAGGTTGCTGCCCTGCGTGAAATAGGCGTCGAACGCGGCGTGGATCCACGGCAGAGCCAGCTCGGGGCGCTGCTGCAGCAGCGCGACGGTCACGCGCGCGGCCTGGTGGGTGGCGATCGGGAACGGCGACGGGTGCCGGTACGGCACGCCGAGGTAGCGCGCCGAGCGCTGGATGTCGATCAGCGCGTACGGACCTTTCAGCGGCTGCTCGACCAGCGGTCGCGACCCGGTCGACGCGAACACCGGGCCGAGCAGCATCGGCACCCATTCGATGCCGCGGTCGTGGCGCGCGGCGAGATCCTCGATGACCCGGCTGGCCAGGTACGAGTAGGGGGACGAGAAATCGAAGAACAGGGTGATCGGCGATACGGGCATCGTGGTCTCCTCGGTTGTCGTTCTGTTTCGCCCCGGCTCGCTACAGCGCACGCGCGATCAGGATGCGCTGCACGTCGCTGGTGCCTTCGTAGATCTGGCACACGCGGGCGTCGCGCCAGATGCGCTCGACCGGGAAGTCCTCGACGTAGCCGTAGCCGCCGTGGATCTGCATGGCCTCGCTGCACACCCGCTCGGCCATTTCGCTGGCGTTGAGCTTGGCCATCGCGGCCTCGGTCAGGCACGGCAGGCCGGCGTCCTTCAGCGCGGCCGCGTGCCACAGCAACTGGCGCGCGGCCTCGATGCGCGTGGCCATGTCGGCGAGGCGGAACTGCACCGCCTGGTGCTCGAAGATCGGCCGCCCGAACGCGCTGCGCTCGTGCGCGTAGCGCTGCGCGGCGTCGAACGCGGCGCGCGCCATGCCCACCGACTGCGCGGCGATGCCGATGCGCCCGCCCTCGAGGCCCGACAGCGCGATGCGGTAGCCGTCGCCTTCGGCGCCCAGCCGCGCCGATGCCGGCACGCGGCAGCCGTCGAAGCGGATCTGCGCGGTGTCGCTGGCGTGCTGCCCGGCCTTGTCCTCGACGCGCTCGACGATGTAGCCGGGCGTGTCGGTGGGGACCAGGAACGCGCTCAGTCCGCGCTTGCCGGCGTCGCGGTCGGTGGCGGCGATGACGATCGCCACGGCCGCGTTGGCGCCGCTGGTGATGAACTGCTTGACGCCGTCGAGCACGTAGTGGTCGCCGGCGCGCTTGGCGGTGGTGCGCAGGTTCGACGCGTCGGATCCGGCTTGCGGCTCGGTCAGCGCGAAGGCGCCGATCGCCTCGCCGCGCGCCAGGGCCTTCAGCCAGCGCTGGCGCTGCGCGTCGTCGGCTGCGGCGAGCAGGATCGAGCACACCGGGCAGTTGTTGACGCTGACGATGGTGCTGGTGGCGCCGTCGCCGGCGGCGATCTCCTCCAGCGCCAGAGCCAGCGCCAGGTAGTCGAGCCCGGCGCCGTCCCACTGCGCCGGCACCGCGATTCCCAGGCAGCCCAGCGCGCCCAGGCCGCGCAGCGCGTCGCGCGGGAAGTGGCGCGTGCGCGCCCAGGCCGCGGCGTGCGGCGCGATTTCGGCGCGCACGTAATCGCGCACCGCGTCGCGGATCATCGCGTGGTCGGCGTCGAGCAGCATGGTGCGCGCCCCGTCAGAGCAGCTCGAGCGCCATCGCGGTGGCTTCGCCGCCGCCGATGCACAGCGCGGCGACGCCGCGACGCAGCCCGAGCTTGCGCAGCGCGCCGAGCAGGGTGACGACGATGCGTGCGCCGCTGGCGCCGATCGGGTGGCCCAGCGCCACCGCGCCGCCGTGCACGTTGACGATGTCGTGCGGCAGCGAGAACTCGCGCATCGCGGCCATGGTGACCGCGGCGAACGCTTCGTTGACTTCCCACAGATCGACGTCGCCGACGGCCCAGCCGGCCTTGTCCAGCGCCTTGCGGATGGCGCCGACCGGAGCCGTGGTGAACCACTCGGGCGCCTGCGCGTGCACGGCATGGGCGTGGATCCGCGCCAGCGGGGTGCAGCCGAGCTCGGCGGCGGTGGAGGCGCGCATCAGCACCAGCGCGGCGGCGCCGTCGGAAATGCTCGACGAGGTCGCCGCGGTGATGCTGCCGTCCTTGCGAAACGCCGGCTTGAGCGTGGGGATCTTGTCCGGACGCGCCTTGAACGGCTGCTCGTCGCGCTTGACCTCGGTGGTCTCGCCGCGACCCTGCAGCGCCACCGGGGCGATTTCCCAGTCGAAGCTGCCGTCCTCGTTGGCGCGGCGGCTGCGCGCGGTCGACTCGACCGCGAACGCGTCCATCGCCTCGCGCGTGAAACCGTACTTGTCGACGCAGGTCTCGGCGAACACGCCCATCGCCTTGCCGCGGTCGTAGGCGTCTTCCAGGCCGTCGAGCGCCATGTGGTCGTAGAACTGGGTGATTCCGTATTTGACGCCCTTGCGCACGAAGGCCAGGTGCGGCGCGTTGGTCATGCTCTCCATGCCGCCGGCGACGACCACCCGCGCCGAGCCGACGGCGAGCATGTCGTGGGCGAACATCATGGCGCGCATTCCCGAGCCGCACATCTTCGACAGCGTCACCGCTCCGGCGGCCTGCGGCAGCCCGGCGGCCAGCGCCGCCTGCCGCGCCGGGGCCTGGCCCTGGCCGGCCATCAGGCAGTTGCCCAGCAGCACTTCGTCGACGGCGTCGCCCTGGATTCCGGCGCGCCGCACCGCGGCGGCCACCGCGGTGGCGCCGAGCTGCCACGCCGGCAGCGCGGCGAAATCGCCGAGCAGGCCGCCGATCGGGGTGCGCGCGGCCGAGGCGATGACGATGGGATCGGTAGTCATGACAGCTCCTTGTCGGGTTGGGCTGCGCCTGTCTCGAAGCGCAGCGCGGGGTCGTAGGGAAAAACGTCGATCAGTTGCCCGGCGCGGTTGCGCGCCTGCTGCGCGCTCCAGTACGCCGGATCGAGCAGGTCGGCATGATGGGCCATGAACACCCGCCGCACGTCCGGGTCGCCGAGCAGGAACGCGGCGAACGTCTCGGGGAAGACGTCGTGCGGGCCGACCGCGTACCACGGCTCGGCCGACAGCTCGTCCTCCTCGAAGCGCGGCGGCGGAACGCGGCGGAAGTTGCAGTCGGTGATGTACTCGATTTCGTCGTAGTCGTAGAACACCACCTTGCCGTGGCGGGTCACGCCGAAGTTCTTCCACAACATGTCGCCGGGGAAGATGTTGGCCGCGATCAGGTCCTTGAGCGCGTTGCCGTAGTCGACGACCGCGGCCTCGAGCTGCTCGGGCGTGGCTTCGCGCAGGTAGATGTTCAGCGGGATCATGCGCCGCTCGATGTAGCAGTGGCGGATCACCAGCAGGCTGCCATCGTCCTCGACCTGCGAGCCGCAGGTGGCCTTGAGCTCTTCGATCAGCGCCGGGTCGAAGCGCTCGCGCGGGAACGCCACGTTCGAGTACTCGAGGGTGTCGGCCATGCGGCCGACGCGGTCGTGCTGCTTGACCAGCAGGTACTTGGCCTGGATCTGCTCGCGCGTGGTTTCCTTCGGCGGCGGGTAGAAGTCGCGGATGACCTTGAACACGAACGGGAACGACGGCAGGTTGAACACCAGCATGACCATGCCCTTGATTCCGGGCGCGGTCGTGAACGCGTCGCTGGAATGCCGCAGGTGGTAGAGGAAGTCGCGGTAGAACAGAGTCTTGCCCTGCTTGGCCAGGCCCAGCGCGTTGTACAGCTCCGAGCGCGGCTTGCGCGGCATCAGGCTGCGCAGGAATTGCACGTACGCCGCCGGCACCGCCATCTCGACCAGGAAGTAGGCGCGGGCGAACGAGAACAGCAGCAGCACGTCGTCCTCGTGCAGCAGCACGGTGTCGACGGCCAGGCGGCCGCAAGCGTCGTGCAGGATCGGCAGCACCAGCGGGAATTCCTGGTAGCCGTTGATCACCCGGCCGACGACGTACGCGCCCTTGTTGCGGAAGAACAGCGACGACAGCACCTGGATCTGGAAGTTGCCCCGCAGCCGCGCGCCTTCGAGCCGGTGTTCGAGGCGCTGCAGCACCCGGCCGACGTCGCCGTCGAGGTCGGCGAACGGGCGCTGCAGCTGGAAGTTGTGCACGATGCGCGTCAGCGTCTCGCGCAGCGTGGCGCGCGTCGGGTAGTAGGCGCGGTAGGTCGGCTGCGCGGCCGGCTCGTCGTATTCGATGTACTCGGTCGACAGCGCCGGGCGCACGAACAGGATGTCGTTGTGGAAGTGCTCGCGCCGCAGCACCTTGGTCGTCACCGAATTGAAGAAGGTCTCGGCCAGTTCGGGCTGCAGGTGGTCGGTCAGCAGGCCGATGTAGTGCAGCTTGGCCTGGTGCCAGACTCCGGTGTCCAGCGAGGCGACGTCGAACTCGGTCTGCATGCGCTCGACCGCCTCGTCGACACGCAGGTCGTAGAACGCGATGCGCTCGCGCTGCGCGCGCTGCTGCGCGGCCCAGTCGGAGGCCTCGAAGCGGCTCTTGGCCGCGCGGCTGACCTCGCGGAACAGCCGGTAGTGCTTGTTGAAGCCGTCGAGCAGCGCGCGCGCGATGTCGTAGGCGAGCTGGGAATCGAGGCGGGGCGGGAAGGGATTCATCGACGCGGCTGCCGGGTCTGTCGAATGGATCAATGTAATCCGGCAGCGAGCCGGTGAACAGGGAGTATGCGCGGGAAAACCCCGGATCGCGGGTCGTGCCCGGCGTTTGCGCGCAAGCGGCCCGATTCGGCGCGTGCTAGATTGAAACGTCGCGCGCCGCGACCCGCGGGCGTGCCGGAACAATCCGCCACCACAGGAGGGGATCCATGCCAGCCTTGCTGCCCGACGTCGACCCGGAGGGCCTTCTCGAGTATTCGGTCGTCTACACCGATCGCGCGCTGAACCACATGTCGCAGCGATTCCAGCGCGTGATGCGCGACGTGTCGGCGATGCTGCGCGAAGCCTACGGCGCGCAGGCCGCGGTGATCGTTCCGGGCAGCGGCAGCTTCGCGATGGAAGCAGTGGCGCGCCAGTTCGTGCAGCGCCAGCGAGTGCTGATCGTGCGCAACGGCTGGTTCAGCTACCGCTGGTCGCAGATCATCGAGGCCGGCAGGCTCAGCGACGACGTCACGGTGCTGAAGGCGCGGCGCCAGGGCGACGGCGTCGAGGCGCCGTTCGCGCCGCCGCCGATCGACGCCGTCGTCGAGACGGTGCGCCGCGAGCGCCCGGCCGTCGTGTTCGCGCCGCACGTCGAGACCTCGGCCGGCATGCTGCTGCCCGACGATTACCTCACGCGCCTGTCCGACGCCGCGCACGAAGTCGGCGCGCTGTTCGTGCTCGACTGCATCGCGTCCGGCGCGGCCTGGGTCGACATGGGCGCGCTGGGCGTCGACGTTCTGCTCAGCGCGCCGCAGAAAGGCTGGAGCGCGACGCCGTGCGCCGGTTTCGCCATGCTGTCGGCGCGCGCGCTGGAGCGGCTGCAAGCGACCAGCAGCGACAGCTTCGTCTGCGACCTGAAAAAGTGGCACCAGATCATGCAGGCCTACGAAAACGGCGGCCACGCCTACCACGCCACCATGCCGACCGACGGCCTGGCGCACGTGCGCGACGCCATGCTCGAGGCTTTCGCGTACGGGCTGCCGCGGCTGCAGGCGGCGCAGTTCGAGCTCGGCGCCGCGGTGCGCGCGTCGCTGGCGCGGCGCGGCGTCGCCG
>JAJZHS010000113.1 GCA_021798395.1 Pseudomonadota bacterium | reverse complement strand
CGAAGCGTCCTTCAGCGTCAGGTGCGGCGGCTGGTTCTCGTCGTGGTTGGTGTTGCTGATGAACACCGACGACAGCCGGTCGAAGCTGACCTTGCCGTCGGGCTTGGGGTAGTCGATGCGCGGCATTTCGTCGGCGCGGCGCAGCATCGCGTGGTCGGGCTTGTCGCGGTGGATGGTCCACGGCATGCGGCCCTTGAGCAGCCACTGTTCGATTCCGGTCATCAGGGTGCCGACCAGCCTCCCCTTCTTGAACCATTGCTTGAAATTGCGCGCCCGCTTGAGTTCGGCGTGCAGCCAGGACGCTTCGAAGCCGCGCGGGTAGGCGTCGAGCTCGTCGCCGCCGCGGCCGGCCGCCAGCGCGTCGGCGATGGCCTCGGCCGCCAGCATGCCGCTCTTCAGCGCGGCGTGGCTGCCCTTGATGCGCGAGGCGTTGAGGAACCCGGCCTCACAGCCGACCAGGCAGCCGCCCGGAAACACCAGCTTGGGCAGCGCCAGCAACCCGCCGGCGGTCAGCGCGCGCGCGCCGTAGCCCAGCCGCTTGCCGCCTTCGAGAATCGGGCGGATCGCCGGGTGGGTCTTGAAGCGCTGGAACTCCTCGAACGGGCTCAGCCAGGGGTTGCGGTAGTCGAGGCCGACGACGAAGCCGATCGCGACCTTGTTGTCCTCCAGGTGGTAGACGAACGAGCCGCCGTAGGTCGCGCTGTCGAGCGGCCAGCCGGCGGTGTGCAGCACCCGCCCGGGATGCGCTTGCGCCGGATCGACTTCCCACAGCTCCTTCAGGCCGATGGCGTAGCTTTGCGGGTCGCGCCCCGTGTCGAGCTGGTAGCGCGCGATCAATTGGCGGCCGAGCTGGCCGCGCGCGCCTTCGGCGAACACCGTGTAGCGCGCGCGCAGCTCCATGCCGAGCTGGAAGTTGGGCCCCGCGGTGCCGTCACGTTGCAGCCCCATGTCGCCGGTGGCGACGCCGCGCACCGCGCCGGAGTCGTCGAGCAGCAGTTCGGCGGCGGCGAATCCGGGGAAGATCTCGACGCCCAGCGCCTCGGCCTGCTGCGCCAGCCAGCGCACCACGTTGCCCAGGCTGATGACGTAGTTGCCGTGGTTGCGGAAGCACTCGGGCTGCAGCGCCGCAGGCACCGCGCGCGCGCCGCGCGCGTTGAGGAACAGGAACTGGTCCTCGGTCACCGGTTGCAGCAGCGGCGCGCCCTGCGCCTTCCAGTCGGGAACCAGTTCGTCGAGCGCGCGCGGATCCATGATCGCGCCCGACAGGATGTGCGCGCCCGGCTCGGAGCCTTTTTCCAGCACGCAGACCGAGACCTCGCGCTGCTGCGCGGCGGCCAGCTGCTTGAGCCGGATCGCGGTGGCCAGCCCGGCCGGGCCTGCACCGACCACGACCACGTCGTAGTCCATCGCCTCGCGCGGTCCGTATTGTTCGAGTAGCTTGTGCGCCGTCATCGCGGTCTCCGTCCATGTGCGTGCCGCGCATTGTATCGGCAGTCGTGCCGAAAAGTGAACGGTCGTTCGTTTTCCGCGATTCCCGATCGACCTGCGTGGTCAAAGAATCCTGCGCCCTGCGTGCAGCACGGCGATTTCGCCTTCGCCCAGCGCGCGCCAGTTACCCGCGCCGAGCGGAACGCTGGCGACCATCGCCAGCGCGTGCGCGCGCGCCGCGTGGGCGTGCACCTGCAGGCCGTCGGCCTGGTGCACGTGGCTGTCGGCGTCGCCGCGGCACAGAAGGTGCAGCCCGGGCGGCCGGATCACGCCGTCGGACTGGCGGCGACGATGCGCGTGGGCGAACAGAAGTTCGCCGTCGCTGTAGAGGAAGTTGGCCGGCCCGAAGTCGCGCAACCGCCGCGCGAAACCCGCGACGGCGTCGAAACGGTCCTGCACCCCCGGCGGCCGCTGCGGATCGGTCCACAACGGCGTCAGCGCGCGCAGCAGCAGGCAGAACGCGTGCTCGGAATCGGTCTGCCCGATCGGCTGCGCGCAGCCCGGCCCCAGGGGCCACTGCGCACGCAACTCGGGCATGTCGCCGTTGTGCGCGAACACGTGCCGGCGGGCCGCCATTTCGTGCGCGAAGGGCTGGGTGTTGACCAGGCCGACCGCGCCCTGCGACGCGCGCCGCACGTGGGCCAGAACCAGCGGGCTGTGGAAATCGTGGTCTTCGAGCACGTGGACGAACGCGCTGCGCGTGGCCGGAATCGGCTCGCGCAGCAGGTGCGCGTCGAGGCCGTCGTAATACGCGGCGCCCCAGCCGTCGGGGTTGCCGCCGTCGCGCGGCGCACCGTGGGTGGCGAATTCGGCGAAACGCACGCGCACCCGGGCGGCGTGTTCGCCGCTGACCGCGAAAAGCTCGCACATCGGCATCTCCCCCTGGGCCGCGCCTCGTTGGCGGCTCGTGCCCGATCGTAGCGCGCACCCGGCCACGCCCGCCACCCGCGTGCTGCGGGGCGCAGTCCTGCGGGACGCATTTTGTTCCGTTCGGTATCATCAGGCCGACTTCGTCCGCGGCCGATGACGACAACCATGCGCGAACTCCCGGAACTGCTGTGGGACCCCAGCATGACGATCGGGGTTGCCGAACTGGACGCGCAACACCAGAACCTGTTCGCGCTGTTCAACGCCGCGGCGCACGCGCAGGCGGCCGGGGCCACGCGCGCCGAGACCGATGCGCTGATCGACGCCTTGCTCGGCTACACGCGCGAGCATTTCCGCGACGAGGCCGAGTGGATGCGCAAGTGGCCGCTCGATGCCACGCGCAAGGCCATGCACCTGGCCGCCCACGCCCGCTTCGAGGCCTTCCTGCGGCAGGCGCAGGACGTCGCGCGCGAACAGCCCGCCGAACTCGTGCTGGACCTGCTCGCCTATCTGGCGCAATGGCTGCTGCACCACGTCGCCGGAGTCGACGCCCAGCTCGGACGCGACGTTCTGGCCCTGGCCGACGGCGCGCGGCCGGACGCCGCCGGCGGCACCGGCGCGACCGACGCCCAGCTCCGGCTGTCCGATGCGTTGAGCCGGCTGACCGACGACCTGGTCCAGCGCACCTTCGAGTTGCTGCGCCAACGCGACCGCCTGGACAACCTGCAGCGTCTGTACCGGGCTCTGCTGCATTCGGGCGACGTGCTGATCCAGAGCCGAAGCGAACGCGAGATGCTCGACAGCCTGTGCAGCAGGATCGTCGAGCAGACTCCGTTCCACGCCGCGTGGATCGGGCGGCCGCGCGACGCATCCGGTCTGTTCGAGGTGCTGGCGATGTTCGGCGACGGAACCGGGCAGGTCGACGCGGCGCGACCGCGCCTGACCCCGGAGTACCAGTCGTCGATGACCGTGCGCGCCTGGACCGAACAGCAGTTGCTGTACAGCAACGACACCCTGGCCGACCCGCTGCTGACGCATTGGCACGAGGGCCTTTCCCGGCACCGGTGGCTGAGCGCGCTCGCGGTTCCGGTTCGACGCGCCGGCCGCCTCTGGGCCGTGCTGACGCTGGCGGCGCCGCGGCGCCAGGCGTTCGACGAGCACACCGTCGAAGTCTGCACCCGCATCGCCGCGATGCTCGGCCGCGGGCTCGACGAGTTCGACCTCAAGGCGCGCATCCAGTCGCTGCAGACCACCGAGGCGTCGCTGGCGCGGACGGACCAGCTCACGGGCCTGCCCAACCGCCTGGCGCTCGACGAGCACCTGCAGCAGGCGCTGCACCGCGCGCAGCGCAGCGGTGCGGCGCTGGCCGTCGGCCTGCTCGACCTCGACGATTTCAAGCTGGTCAACGATCGCTTCGGGCACGACGCCGGCGACACCCTGCTGCGCGCGTTCGGCGAGCGCGCGCGCCGCGATCTGCGCGCGTGCGACTACTTCGCGCGCCTGGGCGGCGACGAATTCGTCGCCGTGTTCGAGGACATCGGCGCGCCCACGCGCATCGACGCGGCGCTGACGCACCTGCACCGCGCGGTCGAGCACGCGTTCGACGTGGCCGACGGGCAGCAGGCGTCGGTGGGAATGACCATGGGCCTGGCACGCTACCCGGACGATGCGACCACGATTCGCGACCTGCTGCGCGCGGCCGACGCGGCGATGTACCAGGCCAAGCTGCGCAAGCACGACCGCGCGACGTGGTGGCGCCTCGCCGGCGACGCCTCCTGACCACGACCGCCGTCGCAGCGCCCGCCCGGGGGCCGGTCGTCACGGGCAGCGCCTCAACCCTCGCGGGGGGCGTTCAAAGGATTTTCGACAGGAACTGCCTCGTGCGCTCGTGGCTGGGCGCGGCAAAGAACTGCGCCGGGGGCGCCGATTCGATGATGCGCCCCTGGTCCATCATCACCACGCGGTCGGCGACCTCGCGGGCGAAACCCATTTCATGGGTCACCACCACCATGGTCATGCCGTCCCTGGCCAGGGCCTTCATCACGTCGAGGACTTCGCCGACGAGTTCCGGATCGAGCGCCGAAGTCGGCTCGTCGAACAGCATCAGCTTCGGGCTCATCGCCAGCGCGCGCGCGATCGCCACGCGCTGTTGCTGGCCGCCCGACAGCTGATTCGGGTAGGCCGCACTGCGATCGCCCAGGCCGACCCGATCGAGCAGTTCGCGCGCGCGGTCGACGGCCAGCGCCCTGGGCACCCGCCGCACCCGAATCGGCGCCTCGATGATGTTCTGCAGCGCCGTCATGTGGCCGAACAGATTGAAGCGCTGGAACACCATGCCGACTTCGGCGCGGTGGCGGCACACTTCGCGTTCGCGCAGTTCGTGCAGGCGGTCGCCCACCTGGCGGTAGCCGACCAGTTCGCCGTCGACCCACAGCCGGCCCGAATCGATCTGCTCGAGGTGGTTGATGCAGCGCAGGAACGTCGACTTTCCCGAACCCGACGCGCCGAGCAGGCAGACGACCTCGCCTCGCGCCACCTCGAGCGCAATGCCCTTGAGCACCTCGATCGCGCCGAAGCGCTTGTGCACGCCTTCGGCCTTGAGCATGGCCGGCATGGCCGGAGCGGCCGGCATCACCGCCGCGCTCATCGCCACGCCCCCGGCGTCGCGCGCGCGGCGCCGACGGCCTGCCGCAGCCGCTGCCACGGGCCCGGCGCAGCCCTGCGGCTGACGCTGCGGCCGAAATGGCGCTCGATGTAGAACTGCCCGGTCGACAGCAACGTCGTCACCAGCAGGTACCAGATGCTGGCGACGAGCAAAAGCGGAATCGTGCGGTAGTTCGCTGCATAGATCAGCTGGACCGAATACAGCAGGTCGGTGACCGCCACGACACTCACCAGCGACGTGGTCTTGAGCATCGAAATCACCTCGTTGCCGGTCGGCGGAACGATCAC
Source organism: Pseudomonadota bacterium (assembly GCA_021798395.1). Lineage (GTDB taxonomy): Bacteria > Pseudomonadota > Gammaproteobacteria > Burkholderiales > Burkholderiaceae_C > Thiomonas_A. The sequence continues at coordinate 2,220 of JAJZHS010000113.1, read as the reverse complement.
GCGCATCGCCTGCGGCAGAACGATGCGGCGCATGATCAGCAGGCGCGACATGCCCAGCGCGGCACCGGCTTCGCTCTGCCCCTCGTCGACCGACACGATTCCGGCGCGGACGATCTCGGCCATGTAGGCGCCTTCGTTGAGGCCCAGTGCCAGCACCGCGGCGATGAACGGCGTGATGACGTGGTTGGCATTGAAGCTCCACGCGCCGAGGCCGATCCTCGGGTACAGCGCCGAAATGTTGTACCAGAAAAGGATCTGCACCAGCACCGGCGTTCCGCGGAACAACCAGATGTACACACGGCTCGACGCCGACACGAGCGGATTCGGCGACAGGCGCATCACGGCCAGCAGGACGCCGAGCGCGATGCCGATCAGCATCGACACCGTGGTCAGCTCGACCGTCAGCAGCAGCCCGCTGAGCACGCGCGCCGAGAAGAAATAGCGGCCGACCACCGCCCACTCGAAGCGCGGATTGGTGGTGAACGAAACCGCCAGCGACAGCGCCAGCACGCACACCACAGCGGCCGCCAGCCAGCGGCCCGGGTGGCGCGCAGGAATGGCCTTGATGTCGTCAGCGCGCATGGCCTTGTCCGGAATGCATCGCGGAGCGGCCGTGCGGCGCGCTCATGGGTGTGCCTTGGCGCTTTCGATCGCCGGTTGCTCGATGCCGCCTTGGGCGATTCCCCATTTGTGCAGGATCTTGGCGTACTCGCCGCTGGCGATGACCTGCTTGAGCGCTTGCAGCACCGGTTGGGCCAGTCCGCTGTTCTTCGGCACGGCGACACCGTAGGCGGCTGCGTCGTACGCCTTTCCGGTCAGCTTGAACGCGCCGTGCGATTGCCGCACGATCCACGCCGCCACCGGCGAGTCGGCCATTCCGACTTGCGCCCGGCCGCTCGCGATCGCCAGGTTGGCGCCGTTCTGGTCGGGGAACACGAGCACCGAAACGGGCTTGCGACCGGCCGCTTTGCATTGCGCGTCCTGGCGGGTCGCGTCGTCGGACTGCGTCGTTCCCTTCTCCACCGCGACCGTCAGGCCGCACAGGTCCGACAACGCCTGCACCGCGGCCCTGCCGTCGGCCTTGACGTAGAACGAGGTGCCGGCCGAGAAATAGCTGACGAAATCGACCACCTGCTCGCGCTTCTTGGTGATGGTCAGAGCCGACATGCTCATGTCGTATTTGCCGGCTTGCAGCGCGGGAATGATGGTGTCGAAACCGGCATTGACGAAATCGGCCTTGACGCCGAGCTGGCGCGCGATGGCGCGCCCCAGGTCGACGTCGGCGCCGACGATGGTCCGCCCGTCCCTGGCCATGAACTCCATCGGCGCGTATGTGGCATCGGTCGCGATGACCAGTCGACCGTGCTGGCGGTACTTCGCCGGCACCGCGACAGCGGCCCCGGCGGGGGCACCGCATGCGCCAGCGAGCGCGACGACGCCGGCTGCGGCGCCGATGCAGCGCAGCAGCAGCTGGCGGCTGCGAAGCGGCATATGCATCATGAAACCCTTTCGATCAGATTGGTTGTGAGGCAGCCGGCGCGCGGCGTGCGCGTTCCGCGCCCGGACCGGGCCATGCGCACTGCGGCCGCCGCGGCCACGGCAGGCTGACGGGCTCGGCGCGCAATCGCTCCTCCGGCCCGAGAAAACGCCATTCTAATGTCCGCCCTGGCGGCCAATTCGCTGCCGAAGTGGACTCGCATCGCAAACGAATTGACGACGCCACCGCCCGCGAACCCGGGCGCCGCCTGCTGCCCGACGGATCGGTGGGCGACGTGCTTGCGGCCGGACAGGTCGGTGCGCGGGTCATCCGCGGCCCGCGCGTCAGCCCCGGCTGCAAGGGCCCCGCCCGCGACAACGGCGCGTTCACCAAACGCGAACCGGCCGGCGGCAACCTGGCGGACGCCGACGGCCGGCTGTTCGCCTGCGGCCGAAGCGACGACCCGGTCATCCGCAACGGGCACAAAGTCGACCCCGCGATGATCGAACAGGCGATGACCGACCACCCTGCGGTCGGGCAGCCCGGCGCGTACGCGCCCGCTTCGACGCCTACCTGTTCAAGACCAGCGTGACCGCCTGCCCCGCGTGGGCCGACGCCAGCCACAAGGTCATGGCCAGGGTCAGCAGCGCCAGCGCGGCGCCGATGCGCGCGTGGGCGCGCCAGCCGACGCGAACGCCACGCCGCTGCGCCGCATCGGCGACGATCAGGTTGGCGATGCTGCC